>CANFQR010000032.1 GCA_947449125.1 Bacteroidota bacterium
ATAAAGGAGAAATATATACCGAAGCAAAAGCTGCTGTTGCTTCGGTATATATTTCTCCTTTATGAGTTAAGCCTGGTTCGCGGAAATGAACCTGATCATCAATTGCTCCCGGTAGCAAGTATAATCCTTGGGCGTTTATTTCAATAACATTTTTCGGATTATCAATTACTCTGTCAATTTTTGAGATAATACCCTCTTCAATTAAAACATCGTAACAGTTAATTTCACCTTCGTTTACAAGTGTGGCATTTTTAATAAGGTATTTCATATGAAAATAAATTTATATGTTTTTGTATATCTTTTAAATTACAATTCTCCTAGCTCAATTAAAAATTTTTCAATTTTTAATTTGGCAGATAAAGGTGAGCAATTAAAGTTGTTGAATAATACAGAAAAAGCTATATTTTTCCCTGTTCTTGACTTTACAAATCCGCAATACCCCCTTACCCGTTTAATGTAACCAGTTTTAGCGCACATGTTATTTTCAATGTATTTTCCTTTGCCTATGTTAGACATGCTTCCTGATTTACCAGCTAAAGGAAGAGATTTTATAAAAGGCTTGCAGTTTGAGGTGTCACGAAAAATTTTTGATAATAGTTTAGCTTGAAAAGAGCTAGTTATTGTATTTGCTCGGCTTAAACCACTACCATCTGCCATATACACTTCATTAATGTCTAAGCCTCGTTTTTGCCAGTATGTTTTAACAGCATTAATTCCATTATTAATATTTCCATTACCAAGGGTTAATAATAGTGATTCGCAAAATAAATTGTTGCTGTGCTGATTAGTAAAATAAATAATTTTGTTAAGAGGAGGCGATAAATGTGAATGTATTAATTGCTGAGAGCCTATGTTGTTGTTTTTTTGAAAATTTGATTTTATTGAATTTTCATTACAAATAACGCCTATTTTTTTTAGTGATAAAAATAATTTTTCTGCACAGAGTAAGGCAGGATCGGGAAGAGAAGCTTCAATTTCGTAATTTTTTTTATTTGGAGGAATTTTACCCGAAACATTTTTTGTAAATGAAAAAGGATTGCCATAAACGAATGCTTCATCTTCGGTACCGCTTGAAATGACATTTGAAGTAATGATGTAAGGGTTATTCAAATAAATAGGAGTTGTGCTTTTTATAATAGCGGGTTCGCCTGAGTTGTTACTTGTAAACAATATTTTAAATTTATTATCCATGAAAGATAAACCGCACGGAGTCGCACCAAAATAATTATTAATATCAGACCAAATCCAGTCATCAGGAATTGTTCTTTCAAAGCAATTAGCATCGCCAATTATATTTCCTTTAATTTCTTTAATTCCTTTATTTTTAATAATTGAGGCCCATTTGTCAGTAATTAACGAGCTATCTTTTGAAAAATACTCAGACTGTAGTGTAGGGTCGCCACTGCCAAAAATTATGATATTTCCATCTAATACACCTGTTTTTTTATCAAGACTGCCGGTATAAAAAATCTTGGTTTCGTAGCGAAAATCTTCACCTAAAATTCCAAGGGCGGCCGATGTAGTAACAACTTTTAAGGTGCTTGCCGGAATTATAGATTGATGTGAATTTTGTTCTAAAATTACATCGGAAGTATTAACATCAAGTACACAAAAACTGATTGAAGCGTTTTTAAGTTCCTTATCGTTTTTCCAATCTTCAACTACTTGGTTAAGTTGCGCATTAATTAAAAACGGAAATAAAAAGAGATAAAAAAAAATATGAAGATGTTTTACCAAATTTCAACGCGTTTTTTATCGGACGTAAACATTTTGTCGCCTTCTTTTACATTAAATGCATCGTAAAATTCTTTTAGATTACTAAGTGGTGCAAATGCTCTAAAATAGGCTGGTGAATGATAATCTACAGTTAACAGTCTTTTTAATTCAGCATCTCTGCAAACACTTTTCCAGCCTTGAGCCCATGCAATAAAAAAACGTTGTTCACCTGAAAAACCACCTATTTTTAAGGAATTTTTTCCTTTTAAAGAATTTTTATAGGCATAGTAGGCCATTGTTAATCCACCCAAGTCAGCAATATTTTCACCTTGTGTCATTTCGCCGTTTACTTTAAGTGTGTCAATAGCAACATAATTGTTAAATTGATTTACTATGCCAACGGTTTTAGCTTTAAAATTTTCATAATCTTTATCTGTCCACCACATTTTCATATTGCCATCTGCATCAAATTGGGCGCCCTGATCATCAAAACCGTGAGTTAATTCATGACCGATGATAGCACCCATAGTTCCATAATTTGCCGCATCTTCGGCCTCTGCATCAAAAAATGGCGGTTGTAAAATTGCTGCAGGAAACGTTATTTCGTTTGTAGTTGGATCATAATATGCGTTAACAGTAACGGGGGTCATTTGCCATTTTGTTCTGTCAACAGGTTTTTTTAAATCTTCAATGTTTTCTATTACGGCATTTTTTACTCCACGATTATAATTTGCCCAATAATTATCTGTTGTAATAGTAAGTTTAGAGTAATCTTTCCATTTATCTGGATACCCAACTTTCCTAATTAATAAGTCGAGTTTTCTGTTGGCTTGTTTTTTTGTTTCTTCATCCATCCAATCTCTTGAGCTGATTCTTTCGCGATAAGCAATTATTAAATTATCAATTAAAGAATTAACTTTTGCTTTTGCTTTAGGTGTAAAGTGGGCTTTAACAAATTCAGCAGAAACAATATCACCCATAATTTCGTTCATAACATTTTGAACTCTTTGCCAACGGGGTTTCATTTTTTTTGAACCGCTGAGTACTTTGCCTCTGAAATTAAAATGAACATTAACAAATTTTTCTGAGAGGTATGGGGCAGACTCCATTAACAATTGAGCTTTTGCGTAGAGTTTTAATTTATCTATGGACGCTGATTTTATAATACTGTCAAGTTTCTCAACATATTCAACTGTTGAAATAATTATTGTATCTGGTTGGGTTATATTTTTAAGTTTAAAATAGGTATTCCAATCAATATTTGGAGTAAGTGTTTTGAGTTTAGATGAAGTGTATATGTTATATAATTTTTCAGGGTCTCTCATTTGAACACGAGTTAGCGCTTTATTAGCTAAACTTTTTTCAAATTCAAAAACACTTTTTGCATTATTGTCTGCAATTTTTTTATCAGTATCTATTAATGTAAATAAGGCTGACAAATAGTTTATATATTCTTGTCTTATGTTTTCAAATTGCGGCCCATAATAATAATCTCTGTCACCCAATCCTAAACCCGCTTGAGATATACCATATACATTTTTTTTACTGTTTTTTGCATCAACAGAAACATAGCCTCCAAAAAATAATGTTATACCATTAAAATCAAATTTTGACTTTAAGGAAATAATATCATTTACGTTTTTTATTTTATCAATTTCTGATAATTGATTTTTAATTGGGGTATATCCTAATTTATCGGCTTTGTTAGAATCTATTGCTGTATTATAAAAATCTCTGAGTTTTTGCGCCTCAGAGTTAGGAGTTGCTGCAGTGTTTTTTGACGCGTTGTCTAAAATAGTTTTAATGTGTTTTAGGTTGTTGTTATTTATTTCATTAAAACTTCCATATCTGGCATCGCTTTCAGGGAGAACAAAGTTTTTTTCCCATTTTCCATTGCAAAATTTGTAAAAATCATTTTGGGGACTAGCGCTTGAATCTATATATGAAAAATTAATTCCGGCTTTTTGTGAAAAGAAATTTAATGTTTGAAAAGTTAAAACGGTAATGATTATTTTTTTTATCATGTTTTTGTATATTTTGGTATAAATTCTGATTTGTAAAAAGTATCAATAATTAGGTTTGAGTATTAATTATTTTTATTAACCGCTAATATAATTAATTTAACGTAAAAACTTCAACCTTATCAATGTATACTAATATGCTTTTTACTTTTTTGTATCCAATACCATAGAGTGCATCTTGATATTGCTTTAATTGCTTAAAATATTTTTCGTTGTTTACTTTCCCGGTTTTATAATCTATGATAGTTGTAATATTTTCTTCAATAATTATTCTATCAGGCCTTAAAATTTCTCCGTTAACTGTTGCGAGTTCAGATTCTATTTTGTAAACCTTATTGGGACAGAAATAGTTTATTAAATCAGGGTGATTTATTAAATTTTCGATTTTTTCTTTAATTTGAGTTATGTTATCAGGAGTAATTATGCCATTAATGAGTGCAAGTTGGATCCCTTCGTTTATTTCTAGATGATTTTTAATTTTTGATAATATCCAATGTATAATTATGCCATTTTCTTTGGCATTAACTGAATCTTGACTGTTTAATAAATGCGACGCCTTTATTTTAATAACATTTGACTGAGGATTAAATTTTAGAGGATTTAGTTTAAAAGAGTTTAAAGTTGTATTAGTGTGGTAAATTTGCTTGGTATTAGCTTGGCCAATTTCAAAATAATTTAAACTTTTAGGAGTCAAATTATTGTTTAAATATTTTTCTATCCAATTACTGATTAATGTTTTGTTGTTTTGAGAAAATGCAGAGATGATATGCAGTCTTTCTACAGCTCTGGTAAATGCGACATAAAGCAAGTTTAAATTATCCAGAATTTGTTCTTGTTCTTCGATGTTAAATTCTTGTTCAAGCCCTGCATTTTTAATATTGCTAGTTATGCTAATAGCGGCAACAGGTAATTTTATTTGTTCATTTTTTAATGTTACCCAATCATCATTAGCTCTAAAATATTTTCCATTACAAAAAGGCAAGATTACAACTGGAAATTCAAGCCCTTTACTGGCGTGAATTGTCATAATTTTAACTGCGTTTGTATTTTCAGGAATTATTAGCGAAGCTTTCTTGCTTCTTGTTTCCCACCATTCGCAAAAGGCAGAAATATTAGAATCTTTTGTGACTAAATATTCATTTACCTCATCTAAAAAAAATCTGATGTAAGGGTATCCATTAATATTTAATGACAGTGAGTTAATTATAGTAAGGCAGTGATCGAAGATATTGTTAAGTGACAGGTTATTTGATGGGAGGAAAATGTTATAACCATCAAGTATTTCTGACAATGACTTATTTGTTGTGAGTTTAATGGTGCCTTCCGTAAATTCTTTATTTGTTATTTGTTTTGTTTGTAAAAGATAATTTAAAATGGCTGCAGCGCTTATGTTATCTTCTTGATTTGATAGATATTTTAAATAACTAACAATAGTATTTATTTCAATATTGTTTTTTAATAATAATGAATCGGAAGATACTATTGGTATTTTACAATTCATTAAAAATGATGCGATATTGTTTCCTTCGGTATTTCTTCTTACAATAATGCAGATGTCTTTGTACTCAAAATCAGATTTGAGGGCTTTTTGTATATGTTCTAAAATTAATTTAAAGTTTAGAGATTCGAGTTCATCTGTATTTACTTTTCCTGTATGAAATGTAACAAGACCTACACCTTCATTTTTTATTTCTTGTTGTTGATGTTCATAAATTTTTTTATGGGATTTGGATAATAGTTCATCGGACAGTTTATCGAAAAAATCATTATTGAATTCAATTATTGTTTTTAAACTTCGGTAATTTGTGCTTAGTAAATTTTCTTTAAAATTTCGAACTAAATTATTTCGTCTTTCGTTAAGTACAAAATTGTTTTCTGTATTTTCTATTTGCGGCAAATTAACAAATTGGTTTACATTGGCATTTCTCCATCTGTAAATACTTTGTTTTCCGTCGCCAACAATTAAATTATACCAACCATTTGACAACGAATTGTCTATCAAAGGAAGTATATTATGCCATTGAAGCGAGCTTGTGTCTTGAAACTCATCTAATAAATAGTGTCTGTATTTTTCGCCCAATCTTTCGTAAATAAAAGGCGTTGGTTCATTATTAATTAAATTAAAAATATTTTTATTGAACTCGCTAATAAAAACTAAACGTTCTTCTTGTTTTTTTTCATCGCTAATTTCTTCAATTTTTTTAAGCAAGAGGAGGGGATAAATTTGATTGCTTAATATTTTACATAAATTATAGTAGCTATGTTGTTGTTTAATAAAATCAATTAATGTTTTTGCGATTTCAGTTAAGGATAGACTTATTTTATCGACAATGCTTTTTTTGTCACTATTACCAGACCATTTGTTTTTTTCAACAGCTTCAATTATTCTACTGTTGTCTTGGATGTCAGTAATGCTTACCGTCTTATTTGAGCATTTTTTAAAAAAATTTTGAGGCCCAGATGTTTTATAATTAAAATCGTTATCATTTAAATTATTTGAAGTAATAAGGTTTATCGCTTTATTAGCTTCAGTTTTAAGAAAAGAAGTATAAGAATTAATAAACGCGAACAAATCTTTTCTTACGGTCTCCAAGTCTTCTTTAGTAAGAGTTTTTAATTTTAATAAGTACTCATTAGAATTTTCTTTATGTAATAGTTTTGAAAATTCTTTTATTTTTTTTTCAGGATCCCAGCTTGTATTTTCCTCAGCTTTGGTTAAAACAAATTCTTTTAGCAGTTTACTAGTATACTCATCTTCTCCTATCTGCGAAATAAGTGTGGAAATAACTTTATTATAAAAGTTTTCTACATCCATTTCCAAATTAAAATTTACCGGTAGTTTTAAATCGAAAGCAAATGTTTTTACAATTTTATGGGTAAAACTATCAATTGTACCAATTGAAAAATCTGAGTAATGATGAAGAATTTGACTTAGTAAAATGTATGATCGTTGCTTTAATTCTGATGATTCAATGTTTAACTCCTTAAGAAGTTCCTCTCCAATAAATGGTAAATTAGTTTTATTTGAAATGTCATTTAATGCGTTTAAAATCCTTTGCTTCATTTCGGCGGCAGCTTTGTTAGTAAAGGTTACCGCTAGAACTCTTTTATAATTTATATTTAATTTTTTCGGGTCAGCTAATGATAATTTCAGATATTCTTTTACCAAAGTAAAAGTTTTACCGCTGCCGGCACTAGATTTATAAACAACAAAATTATTCAAATTTTATAATGAAATAATTAGAATTTAAGGATCAAAAAAAAGGCTACAAAATTTTGTAGCCTTTTAATACTATTCTGTAAAAAATTATTCTTCGTCTTCGTCTTCATTTGATTTTTTTACATCTTTACCTTTTTCAGGGGTTTTAGGCGCATTAGGGTCCACAAAATCCCAATTCAATATTTTGAAAGCTGTTCTTCTGTTTAATGCATGTAAGGCCTCTTTCTCTTCTTTAGTTTTTGCTTTTTCTATTACCTCATCAGTAATTAGCAATTGAGTTTTTCCATAACCCTTCGCTTGAATTCGAGCAGGATTAATTTTCTTTTCAATTACTAAATAATCAACACAAGATTGAGCTCTTGCTTGAGAAAGTTCTTGGTTTTTTGCAGCATCACCGCGGCTATCTGTGTGTGAATTTAATTCAATTACAATAGATGGATTATCAACTAATGTTTGATATAAAAAAGATAGAGAATCTTTTGATTGAGGTAATAGATCAGCTTTACCTAATTCATATAAAATTTGAGGCATACGAATAAATGGAACAACAGGAGATAATTCAAAGTCAGCAATAAAATCTTTTGATTTATCAACACCTACAGTGCTTAAAACACGTTGATCTTTTGATGCCAAATAACCTTTAGTGAAAGATACAGATTTAGTTGATTTATCTGTTATTGTCGTTATTGTATACGTAGTTCTTTCTTTTAATTTGAAATTATAGTTACCATCTTTAGTTGTATTAAATTCATTAATAGAACCATCGCTTCCAATAATTTTTACTTTCACTAATTCAACAGCTTCTCCTCTTCCTGCACCAGTTCTGTCATCGCCTTTACTTAAAGCCATACCTTTTACGTTAAAGCTCAATGGAGGTAAATTAAAGCTGTAAATATCATCACTTCCTTTTCCTCCTTCACGATTACTTGTAAAGTATCCTCTTGGTTTTTTACCCTCTAAAATAATACCGAAATCATCAAATGATGAATTAATTGGGTATTTCATATTTTCAACAGCTTTGTTAAATTTACCATCAGCCCCAGCTTCGGCTACAAAAATATCTAAACCTCCCATTCCAGGATGAGTATCGGAAGAGAAATATAATTTTTTACCATCATCAGATATTGTTGGATACATTTCGTTGCCTTCAGTGTTTATTGCTGGGCCAACGTTAATAGGTTGTCCCCAAACATTAGCTTTTGCGTCGTAGGTACACTTCCAAATATCTAGACCGCCATAGCCGCCAGACATTCTTGATGTAAAATATAAAACTTTTCCATCCGCAGACAAGGTTGGGTGACCGAATTGAACGCTATCATTACAAAATGGTAATCTTGTAGCTACACCCCAAGTGCTACCTTGTTTTTTTGCCATATACAATCCACATTTCGCTTGAATATTTTTTTCTTCAGGACAACGTGTAAAGAAAATCATATCACCTTTTTTACTTACCCATCCTTGACCTTCGTTAACAGGAGAAGAAACGGCTGGAGGAAGAATAAAAGGAGTTGACCATTTCCCGTTTTTATCAATTTTAGTTTCATATAAATCTGAGTGGTTAGAACCCAAGTTAATTTCAGAAGATCCTAATCCTCCTTCTCTACGAGAAGTAATCACTAATGTTTGGTATTTTTTATCGCTAAAACTAGGAGAATAATCACTTTCCTTAGAGTTTATCAATGACATGTTTTCAATTTTATATCTTTGGGGTGCATCTTTCCATTGCTGAGCTAGTTCACATGATTTAACACCAATATCCGCTTTTTTAGCGTCGCCTCCTTTTGCCTTGTAATTGTTATATTCTACAATAGCCTCAGGATATTTCATTTGATTTTTTAATACTTCTGCAAGGTGCAAATATACAGTTGGGTCATCATAATTAGCGGCAATTGCTTTTTGATAAAAGGTTTCTGCTTCTTTATATTTATTTATTCTTTGAGCGGCATAACCAGATTTATACATGATCCCAGATTTTTTGTCTTTAGATGCACTTGCATAAGCTTGCTTATACATATTAATTGCATTATCATATTGACGAGCTTCAAAAGCAGCATCTGCCTTTTTTAATAGTTTTTGAGAAAAAGAATTCGCAACAAAAATGATTAAGATTGCCGCGGTTAAAGTAAACTTAGTAGTGTTTTTCATAGTCTGAATTATGATTAAATAGGCTACTAATATAATAAATATTATACAAATCGTTAAAAAATTAAAATATTTATATGAAACTTGTTCGATTTTAAATTTTATTAAGTGATAGATTTAAGCTTTCTTTGAAATTACTTATTAAATGAATTAATATTGTCTGGGTTGTACATACATATTCCTTTTTGTAAACAAGCCTGCACTTATTGTGATTTTCATTTTAGCACAAGTGTAAACTTTAAAGATTTAATGATTAAGTCTTTTATTAAAGAGATAAGCTTGAGGTTTAACTATTTGAAAAGTAATAAGTTAAATAGTATTTACTTCGGCGGAGGCACTCCAAGTTTGTTAAGTATAAATGAGTTAGAATTATTATTTGACACATTGCATAG
>CANFQR010000033.1 GCA_947449125.1 Bacteroidota bacterium
GTCCAGTATGAATAGAGAACCACACTCTCCTTTAAAAGTAAATTTTTTAATTGTAATCTATCTTCAATTTGCTTTGCCATTTTAAAGCAATTACTCAAAAGAGCTCTAAAATAACGGATATAATAAATTGGTTTTGGCAATTTTACAAGAACTGGCAACTCCTTTAAATATTCAAAATAAAAAAGACCATAATTAACCTGTAGGCTTGGTGAAAATTTATTTATCAATTTAACCTCAACATTTTCGGGTAAATTAATTTGATGTTTATCTGACGGATTTATTGGTATAATTATAACCTTATTAAATTTTTGAGCTAAATAAGATATTTCTGTCATTAAATAGGGTTCTGAATTTCCAAATGGGAAAGCATTGGTTAACAGAATTAATAATTTATTTTGACTAAGGTTACTCAAAATTTAACTTTTAGAAATTTCGTTCCAGAAAGATTCAAGTTGATTAATGAAATTTTGAAAATTATGTGTATCCCTTACTAGTTTTACACTTTGGTTTCCCATATTTGCGAGCTTATCAGAATTTTTCATCACATCGAGTAATGCCACTTTTAGTCCGATTACTGAATCAGGACTTAACAATAAACCGTTATAATTTTCTTTAACAAACAAATCGGTTTGACCAACATTTCTGGCTATTATAGCGTTTCCGGAAGCCATTGCCTCCGTCATGGACAATGAAGGGAAATTGTCGTAATCCTGACAGGAAACGTATAGTTTTGAAAAATTTAAAATTTTATGCATTTCTCCTTCAATTACAAAATCTATAAACTCTATAATGTTATTTTTTTTTGCATAACCAATTAAACTATCGCGGAGTGGGCCATTGCCACAAATTTTAAATTTCCAGTTTTTTAATATTGCCTTATCATCTTCTGAAATTAGTTTTATTGCCTCAAGCAACCATTCCGGATGCTTTTGATCATCTAATCTTGAAGCAAAAACTATCCAATTATTCTTATTCTTTTGGGGATAAAATAAACTTACATCCGAAAATCGGGAAGTAATAGATTGAATTTTTTTCGGTTTATAGTTTAGTCTTGCAGTGTTATTTAAATAATCTTCAAAGTTTTTATTCCAGCAAAAATAACCATCTACTTTAACCTCTGAAAACAAAGGATTGTAAGTGTTTTTCATAGATGTATGATATGGATTTTTATGATCAATTAAAGCATCGGCAGCATAACAATTTACAATGTTGATTATTAATTTTGGTTTAAAAACAGCTGGCAAATACTTTAATTTACTTAGTAGCGGTAGGTAACTTAAATTATAAAGTGGGATGTGTATAATTTTAATACGGTAAAAAATAATAAAAAAAAATAACTGAGTTATTTCTAATAAGTTTTTTATTCTATTAGAATAGATTTTAAAGTAAATTAATTTATTTACCCCTTTTAATTTGCCTACATTATTTAACTCGCTAACTGAATTTTTGTCGATAATAAAAAATGGATTAAATAATTTATTTTCAAAATTGAGATATGTTGAATATAAATCAGAAAAAAATCTTTCAGCTCCACCACCACCGCTTAAGTTTCCTAAACCGTACATAAAAAAAGCAACCCGTTTCATTAATTAAAAAATTTTTCGGCCATTATTAATTTCCACTGATTTGAATTGGTATAATGTTCAGCATCGTATTTAGGTAATATGTCTTTATATTTTTTTTCGGCATTGCTAATCTGCTCTTTAAAAAATGAATTATTTAGCCAATCGTTTTGTGGAGGTTCAAAACCTACCTTATCAATTCTCCAACAAATGCTTTCAGGTAATTTATTTTTCATTGACTCTCTTAGGACAAATTTTGTCCAACCATTATTTAGCTTGTAATTGTCTGGTAAACAAAAAACAAATTCAACAAGTTTATGACTTAAAAAAGGCAACCTTACTTCGCGCGAATGTGCCATTGAATTTCTATCAGCATATCGTAATAATGTTTTTAATCCGGAATAAATTGTGTCAGATTTTAATTTTTCAAATAAGGCATTTGTTTTTACAGGTTTTTCTTTGTTCAGCAATTGCAATTTATATCTGCCAACTTTCATTCGTAATGTTTCTGTTTTTTCGAATGAGTTTAATGGCGGAGCATAATTATGAAGTAAATTATACGCTTTTAACTCCTGTTCGTATTTATGACGGTTATTAAAAAATAATGAATTTAAATATGTTTGGTAATAAGGTAAATATCCCGCCAAATATTCATCTGCGCCCTGCCCATCTAAAAGTACTGTTATGTTTTTTGACTTGGCTAGTTCCATTACTGCATACTGTGCAACAATGCTTGCCGAACCAAAAGGCTCGTCTTGATGAAAACAAACTTTATTAAAAACAGTTTCAAAATAATTTTTATCTGGCCAAACTTCGTGCGGGCTAATATTTTTACATGCGTTTACAACTGTTTTAATGTGGTCTCCTTCATCTTTTGAAAAATTTTTAAATCTAGCTGAAAAGGTATTTTGAGTAGTGTGATTACCTTTTAATTCATCAATTAAAACCACAATACTTGAAGAATCTAATCCGCCAGATAAGCTTGAACCTACAGGCACATCGGATCTTAATCGTAGATTTACTGACTTAGTAAATAATTCTATAAAAGTATTAGACGCTTCATTTATTGTCCCTTCAAAAATTTTATGTTTTGAATCAATTTCCCAGTATCTCTTTTGAATAATTTCTGTTGAGTCTTTCCTTAAACTAATATAATGAGCAGCATCTAATTTAAATATGTTTTCGTAGAATGTTTCAGTAGAATTAATTTCGTTATCAATTTGTCCGTTTTTTAAAAAAGGCAAAACCTTATTTTGTTTTAATTTTTTATCTATTCCTAACGCCCAAAATTGTTTAATCTCAGAAGCGAAAATAAATTGTTTACTGTTATAAAAATAATGGAATGGTTTTTCGCCGAATCGATCTCTTGCACAAAACAAAACTTGTTCCTTTTCATCATAAATAGAAAAAGCAAACATACCATCTAAATCTTCCAAACATAGTTCTTTTTTAAAATCATACAGCGCCATTAAAACTTCTGTATCGCTATCTGATTTAAAAGAATATCCTTTTGCTAACAGATTTTTTTTTAATTCAAGGTAATTATAAATCTCGCCGTTATATGTTATTGTATACCTATCATTAGCGTAATGCATAGGTTGCTTGCCATTTTCACTTAAATCTATAATTGATAAACGTCTGTGTCCAAAACCCACGTTTCCTAGAGCATTTACCCATTGCCCTTCGCCGTCAGGGCCGCGATGAATAATAGCATCCGTCATTTTTTTTAGACAACGTAAATCAACTATACTTTCATTAAAATTAAATATTCCGGCTATTCCGCACATGTTACTTAATTAAACTGTTTAATTATTTTTGCTGGACAACCACCTATTACGCAATTGGAAGGAAAACTTTTAGTCACCACAGAATTTGCACCAACTGTAACATTATCACCTAATTCAACTCCCGGTAAAATGGTTACTGAATTTCCAATCCAGCAATTTTTACCAATTTTTACGGATGCTAATTTGTGTTTTGTTCTGTCAATTACATCATGATTACCAGTTTGAATACAAACGTTGTGCGCCCATAACGTATTCTCACCAATTTCAAGAGTAGTTGAATCAAAAATTGTAAAATAACATCCGCCACTCACAGCAAAACTTGTTTTAATGCTATTGGCATTTTCGGCAAGTTTTATATTTTTAAATCCTTGTATTCTGGTTGTGTAAGATACTGAAAAAGGCATGTCTGAATTCATTCTGAATAAGCGCTGAACTATCCAATTCAAAAGCAGCTGTGAATTATCGATATATAGGTAATGAGGTTTTTTTAATAAGGTAACAAAATAAAAATTACTGATAGATTTATTAACTAAATACAATCTGTTTTTTACTGTTAATTTTAATCTTGAAATCATTCGCTTATAATTTCGAATTTTTGATAAACTCCTTCATAACCTTCTGGATAGAATTTCATACTGTTAAAGTAATTGCCATCTTCAACTGTAAATTCATAAGCGTTTTCTAAAAAATCCATATTAATACCATTTTTTGAAACCAGAAAATTCATTGAGTAGTTTCCGGCATTTAATGATAACTGATTAATTACAAAACTAACTGTACCTATTTCTTTATGTATAGAGATTTTTTTATTTAAGTATTCATTTGTTAGCATGAACATTGGTGCGCCCATGTGATTCCAAACGCCAATTACAAAATTATATTGAGCACTGACATCAAATTTATTCGCATGATAGTGTAACTTAAAAATAATTTTTTCGCCTGATTTAATTAAATTATTTTCGGCAATAATTTCTATGTTTGACAAAATTATTTCGCCAAGACCATCTCTTTTTGTTATTTGGCTTAAATTGTTTTCGGTTTTTTTTTGCAGATTAGAGTATTGTGCAATTACCTTATTCATTTCGCCTGCAAAAATTAAATTTCCTTTATTAAGTAATATTCCTTTGTTACAAAGACTGTTAACAGCACCCATATTATGACTCACGAATAAAACTGTTCTTCCTTGACCGCTAACATCTTTCATTTTGCCCAAACATTTTTTTTGAAATTCAGCATCCCCTACTGCAAGCACCTCATCAACTATCAATATTTCAGGATCTAAATGTGCTGCAACTGCAAAGCCCAGGCGCACCATCATGCCAGATGAATAGCGTTTAACAGGTGTATCAATATATTTAGCTACGCCACTAAACTGGACAATCTCGTCAAACTTATTTTTGATTTCAAGTTTTGTCATCCCCAAAATTGCACCGTTTAAAAATATATTTTCACGCCCAGTTAAATCAGGATGAAAACCTGTGCCAACTTCTAATAATGCAGCAATTCGACCTTTTACTTTTACCTCACCGGTTGTTGGAGTTGTTACCTGCGATAAAATTTTAAGTAATGTTGATTTACCTGCGCCATTTTTTCCAATTATGCCCAGCACATCTCCTTTCTTCACTTCAAAATTAATGTCTTTTAAAGACCATACATAATCACTACCGCCTGATTGAGTCCGATCATTAGCATCTCCAACCTTTAAGTAGGGGTCTTCTTTACCTCTTAATTTTGCCCACAACCTATTTATATCATGTGATATTGTTCCGGTTCCTAATTGACCTAGTCTATATTGTTTTGACAGCTGTTCTACTTTTAATACAATTTCGCTCATGATTTTACACAGTATCCATAAATGATTTTTCAACGCGGTGAAAAATAATCAGTCCAATAAAAAATAAAACCAAAGTAAAAACGAAACTATATGAAAGATGCGTCCAATTGAATTCTCCAACGCCCAAAAAGGCATATTTAAATGTTTCGATAATACTTGTAACAGGATTTGCCAAAATTAGCCATTTATATTTTTCAGGAACAATTGATAGGGGGTAAACAATTGGAGATGCATACATCATTAATTGAACTGCAAATGCAACCAAAAATTTCAAATCGCGATATTTTGTTGTTAAAGACGAAATTATAATTCCGAAACTTAAACCAAGAAAACCTATCAAAATAATAAGTAGAGGCACAACGAATAATATTTTGTTTGGATTTACATTTGAACCACTTAACAAGTAATATATCCAAATAGAAATAAACAACAAAAACTGTACACAAAGTTTTATTAAGTTGGATACCACAACGGACAAAGGCACTATCATTCGTGGGAAATATACTTTACCAAAAATATTAGCATTAGCCGTAAACGTATCGGATGTTTTTGTTAGTGTATCAGAAAAATAATTCCAAAGCGTAATACCGCACAAATAAAAAAGCACTTGAGGTAATCCATCCGTTGAAATTTTTGCCAGATTACCAAAAATAACAGTAAACGTTAGTGCTGTAATTATTGGTTGAATAAAAAACCAGATTGGACCAAGTATAGTTTGTTTGTAAAGCGAAACAAAATCCCGTCTAACAAACAAAAACAATAAATCTCTGTATCGCCAAATCTCATGTAATTTTAAGTCGTGCCATTTACTTTTTGGCTTTACAATAAGATCCCAATTCTCGGTTGTTTGATTCATTTCTTCAACATTTTTATTTTTTGATTTGGTTTATGCAGTCAAAATCATTTCTTTAGGAAGCTTTACGCGTATGCATTGCCCTATACTTTCTAGAAGAACTTCAATGAGTTTATTACCATTTGCATCAATCACAACTCCTTCAATCCCTTTTAAAGTACCCGAAGTGATTTTGATTTTATCGCCATGGTTAATTTTTGTAAGCGGCGCAACTTCTAAATGGTAACCCAATTCAACTAACTGTTTTAATCGTTCTATTTCCTCTTCTCTTATAGTTGCAATAACTCCCTGACTTTTCACGAAATTAACAACACTTTTTGTTTGTAATACGCTATCTTTTTCTGATAAATTTATTCGAACAAAAACATAACCACTTATTAAAGGTAATTCAATCTTTTTTTTTCTGTCGCTCCATTGACGAATTGTTTTAACAACAGGAACATAAGCTTCAATGTTTCTGTTGTTTAGATTTTCACAGACTTTTTTTTCGGCCCGTGAGCTAACATAAATAGCGTGCCAATATTTTATTTTTTCGGTTGTCATTTATATTTACAGCTTCGCCTCCTCAGTTACATGAGTAGATATAAATTTCTTTTAATTATGTTTAAGCATTGAATTACAAATTCAACGCTTGTTTATTTTAAGCTTTACTCCACAAAAGAAGAGGATGCATACCAGGCTCTTTAATTTTACTTAAATTAAATTCATTTACCGTATAATTCACATACCTCACCTTTTTACTTATTTTTTTTTCGGCCTTTTCAATTTGTTCAATTAAAAACGATTTATTAAGATTGTCGCCAACAATTACTAGGTCTATAATATCTGTTTTTTGCCCCATAGAAAGTTTACCAACCAAATACACTTTATCTATATCGCCAATTCGTTGGAGGATATAATCTATAACGTATTCTAAACCAACCATTTTTAAAATTATTTTGTTTAATTCTGAAAATAATGGATGTTGGGTATTAACCGTAAATACTTTTTTATTTCCTTGTGCAAATGATTTTAAAAATCCTGATTTTTCAAACCTATTTAGTTCAAGTCTTATCGCGTTACTAGATTCACCAAACTCATCTTCAAGCCCACGCAGATAAGCAGTGTTTTTGCTGTTTAAAAAAAACTTAAGCAACAGTTTAATACGAGTTTTTGAAGATATTAGAGTTTCAATCATATATTGAGTAATAAAATTACTCAATATTTAGTAAACAACAGAGAAAATTTAATTTAAATTGGAATTAAAAATGACTTAAAAAAAGGGTTTTTGATTTAACAACTATAACTTATAGTCTTTACCGTAACCATAATCTTTTCCGCCGTAACCATAGCCATTGCCGTATCCATAACCATATCCATAGCCATAACTATACCCATAACCATTATAGTAATAACGTTTTCTAACTCTAGAAACACCATTTAAAAGTAAAAGCACATTTTTGATAGAATTTGTTTCAATAACATTATGTAAAAAGTCTGTGACTTTTTTTGTACTTGATTTGGTATTTAACACAAAAATTGAAGCATCAACCTGATTAATCAGATAAATTGAATCGGACAAAATGCCAGCTGGAGGAGTATCGATTATTACGATATCAAAATCTTGTTTGGCTCGGTCTATTATTACCTTTAATTTATCGGATAAAACCATTTCAGATGGATTTGGAGGAACCGGTCCTGAGAATAAACAATATAAGTTTTTAATGTATGTTTCGCTGATAATATCTTCGTATTTATCCATACCAACCAAATAGGTTGTTATGCCTTTTGTTTGATTTGGTAAGCCAAACCGCTTAAAAATTCTTGGTTTATGTAAATCTAGTTCGATTAATACTGTTTTTTTTCCGCTTTTAGCAAAAATGGCTGCCAAATTGCAACTTGTAAAAGTTTTACCTTCACTAGGCAGGTAAGAAGTAACTAAATAAGTTTTGGCATCAAATCCAATATTAGCGTATAATAAATTTGTTCTTAAACTTCTAAAAGATTCTGAAATTAATCCGGTGGGATTGTAATCAACAACCACCCCAGTGTTATTCTCTTCTTTTGAAAATGGTAACACACCTACCAAAGGCAGGTCTGTTAATTCTTTTAAATGATGAACCGATTTAATTTTATCTAGAAAAAAAGACCTTATTATTATAATTATTATAGATAAAAGTAAACCAAACGATAAGAAAGATTTTTGTATACCTGGTTTATCGGGAGAAGCTATCCCAATATTTCTCGGGGCTTCTACAATTTTCATATCCGGAACAATACTTGCTTTGGCAATTTTTGTATTAGCCCTCTTTTCCAATAAGAAATTATATAATTGTTCGCTAACAGCTGCTTTTCGCTGAATGGTGAGCATGTCTCTTTGTTTTCCGGGAATTAATTTTGCTTCGCTTATATATGCAAGTATTTCTTTATTTACATTATCAATTTGCTGCTGAGTGGCTTTTCTGGTATTATTAATATATACCAATAAATCTTGCTTTGTTTTTTTTATGCTTGCTTTAAGATCAGCTATCAGAGGATTTACCTCTTTTGCAATATTATATGCTTTATTTAATTCAATTTGTTTGCTATATAAATCAGCAACAGCTGCTGTCATGAAACCAGATTTTTCACTGATGAAAATATTCGGAGGCAAAAATTGAGGATCTTTATCTTCTATAATATATTTTTCAAGGTCACTAATTGCATTAATTTCCAATTGCATTTGAGAACGTTTGCTATCGTATTCACCAATTTTACTCAAAAAATCCCCTCGCTCCCAATCCAAATCAATAATTGAATTTTTGGCCTTGTAATTTTGCATGGTATCTTCAATACCTTTAAGAGAGTAAGTTATTTCATCGAGTTGCTTATCAATGTAACTTATAGTTCGGTCATTTAACTCAAATTTAGTTTTAAGCTTACTAGTTAAATAAACATTATTTAATGTGTCTAAAATAAGTATTGCTCTTTCAGGAATAATGTCCTTTAATCCTATAGTTAAAATGTTTGTGTACTCGGGGTTTTGAACAGTGAGGTTGTTTTGAATATTGGAGATTAAATAATCGGGGGTATGAATAATAAATTGATAGAAAATACTACTAAAATCAGACACCCTTTCTCTACTAAAAAAACCTTCTCTGTCTATTCTTAAACTCATTTCTAAATCAACAAGGTCTTGGCCGAACTTTCCTTTTTTTGTTTGCTTAACCCCATTTTTCTCGAAAAACAATTCGTAATTATCAAAATCAACAATTTTAAAATCAAAAATTTGTTCAAAATAATCTGGATTTAAAGAATTAACAGTTAT
Source organism: Bacteroidota bacterium (assembly GCA_947449125.1). GTDB lineage: Bacteria > Bacteroidota > Bacteroidia > B-17B0 > Aurantibacillaceae > Aurantibacillus. The sequence continues at coordinate 9,323 of CANFQR010000033.1, forward strand.
TTTAAATGGTGTTCCCTTAAATTGCTCAGTGGTTCTTACTTTTCCAACAATAAAATAAGATGTTTGTATTTTATCAATCAACTTATCAACCACTTGTCGAGCTAAATCGTATGATTGTATAATTCGTTGCTCATTTAAATTATCTACATATGAACTGTA
>CANFQR010000034.1 GCA_947449125.1 Bacteroidota bacterium
ACCCTTGAATATTAAAAACCGGTGTCTTTAATTCATGAGAAACATTACCCAAATATTCTTTTCTATAGCTATCTAAATTTTGAAAATGATTCAATTCTCGTTCGCGTGACTCTATTAATTCATCAACTTTCTCTTCTAATTTAATAAGTCCATCTTCCTCCTCTAATTGATCTTGCTTTTGTGGAATTTCTTTATTTAAAAATTTTTTTCTAATTTTTTCGATAAGTGAATTTACTTTTCGTGTAATAGTTACATAGTAAAAATAATACAAAATTAAAAAGCCCGTTGTAAAACAAATAAAACATGAAAGTAGAATAATTGTAAAATCAAATTTCAAATTTTCTTTATAAAACAAAAGAGTAAAACCACTTAAACAAATTATGGCATTTAATATCCCTAGTTTAAAAATGCTTACAGATATTTTTTGCTTATTAGTCACATTCATATTTAAAAGTAGTAAAAATAGTCGCTTAAAAAAAAAGCGAAGATTAATAAAATCTTCGCTTAATTAATGATTATAAATTCTAAAAATTAACCGGCCAGTACAATTACTTTGTTTTTTAACACCTCCACTACACCACCGGTAATATCAAAATCAAGTTTATTGTTGTTATCATCAATAATTTCAACTTTTCCGCTTTTTAAAGTGCCAATCAATGGTGCGTGATCATTTAAAATCCCAAAACTACCCTCTGTACCCGGAAATACGGCAGATTTAATTGAACCCTCAAAAAGTTTTTTTTCCGGTGTAATAATCTCAAGTTTCATTTTTGTTTGAATTTTTTATCTGATAATTTATGAATCAGTTAATGTTACTTAGATTCTGCTAAAATCTTTTTACCTTTTTCAATCGCTTCTTCAATAGTACCAACTAAATTAAAAGCAGCTTCCGGATATTCGTCAACCTTGCCTTCTAAAATCATATTAAATCCTTTAATGGTATCTTCAATACTCACAAAAACACCTTTAAGACCCGTAAATTGTTCAGCAACGTGGAAAGGTTGTGATAAGAATCTTTGAACACGACGGGCGCGGTGAACTACTAATTTATCTTCTTCACTTAACTCATCCATACCAAGAATTGCTATGATATCTTGTAACTCTTTATAACGTTGTAATATTGACTTTACGTTTTGTGCACAATTGTAATGTTCGTCTCCTAAAATTGCAGAAGATAAAATTCGGGAAGTAGAATCCAAAGGATCTACAGCTGGATAAATGCCTAATTCGGCTATTTTACGACTTAATACAGTTGTAGCATCTAAGTGAGAAAAAGTGGTTGCCGGAGCAGGGTCAGTTAAGTCATCGGCAGGCACATAAACAGCTTGTACTGAGGTAATAGATCCATTTTTAGTAGAAGTAATTCTTTCCTGCATAGCACCCATTTCTGATGCTAAGGTTGGCTGATAACCCACTGCAGAAGGCATACGACCCAATAAAGCAGAAACTTCAGATCCTGCTTGAGTAAAACGGAAAATATTATCAATAAAAAATAAAATATCTCTACCACCTTGACCCGAACCATCACCATCTCTGAAAAATTCTGCCATTGTTAATCCTGATAACGCAACTCTAGCACGTGCTCCAGGAGGCTCGTTCATTTGACCGAAAACAAAAGTAGCTTGTGACTTTTCTAATTCTTTAAGATCAACTTTACTTAAATCCCATCCGCCTTCTTCCATAGAATGTTTAAAAGCGTCTCCGTATTTTACAATACCAGATTCAATCATCTCTCTTAATAAATCATTTCCCTCTCTTGAACGTTCACCAACTCCAGCAAATACAGAATAACCTGAATGCCCTTTGGCGATGTTATTGATTAATTCTTGAATTAAAACTGTTTTACCAACACCTGCACCACCAAACAATCCAATTTTACCACCTTTTGAATAAGGCTCTATTAAATCAATAACTTTAATACCAGTAAATAATACTTCTGTGGCAGTTGATAAATCCTCGAATTTTGGTGGTAAACGGTGAATTGATTTTCCACCAGCGTTGTCAACCGTATTAATACCATCGATTGCCTCACCAACTACATTAAATAATCGACCTTTTACTTTATTACCAGTAGGCATAGTTATACCAGAGCCAGTACCAATAACTTCCATTCCACGATAAACACCATCAGTACTATCCATTGCAATGGTACGAACAGTGTCTTCTCCGGTATGTTGTTGCACTTCTAAAATAATTTTTTTATCGCCGCTCACAACTTCCAGAGCGTCCATAATATTAGGTAACTTGCCACCTGCTAGATCAAAACGAACATCTATAACAGGACCAATAACTTGAGCAATTTTGCCAATTTGTTTAGACATGAGATTGTTTTCTTAAAATTTGAGCGCAAATATAGTGTTAAATTGATTATCAGTAAACAAAAAAAAGGAATTTATTAAATGATTTTTAACAACAAACTCGAACTTTTTTGAGCTCCTTTTAAATATTTTTACAAAAATCATATTTATAATAATAACCTTGAATAATTATGTAACATTTAGGTCAACTAAAATGCATTTTACAAATTAATTGAATTAATTTAGCATCGTGCTAACAATAAACAATACCAAACATTTTAGAATTGAAACACCTACAATTCTAACTATTGGAACGTTTGATGGCGTTCATTTAGGCCATCAAAAAATTTTAAATAGATTGTTTGAATTAAAAAAAATAACTGGATTAAATACAGTTGTTTTAACATTTGAACCGCATCCAAGAAAAATTCTGTTTCCTGAACAAATGGATTTGAAACTAATTACTTTAAATGATGAAAAAATAGAATTACTTGCAAAATACAATGTTGATTATACAGTAGTTTATCCTTTTGATGATGCCTTTTCTAAAATGGAAGTAAAAAATTACATCGACATGATTTTAGTTAAACAATTAAATGTAAAACATATTGTAATAGGCTATGATCATAAATTTGGGAAAGATAGATTGGGAGACATTCATGTTTTAAAAAAACATGAATCAACTTATAATTTCACGGTTGAAGAAATTGCGAAAGAGGATATTGATACTATTGCTGTTAGTAGTTCAATTATCAGAAAATCATTAATTTCAGGTAATATCGAAAGTGCCAATAATTTATTAGGGCATGTATATTCTTTGAAAGCAAAAGTGATTACTGGAAAAAAATTAGGCAGAGAAATTGGTTTTCCTACAGCTAACTTAAAAATAGAAAACAATGATAAATTAATTCCAAAAATTGGTGTTTATTTCGTTGAAATTATTTTAGATTCACTAAAATATTTTGGTATGTTAAATGTAGGCTATAATCCTACAACAGATAGCGGCCAAAATTTAAAATTAGAAGTAAATATATTTGACTTTAATCAGGATATTTATTCGAAATATATAACCGTTAATTTTATAAAACGATTAAGATACGAAATAAAATTTAACACGCTTAATGACTTAATTTTACAATTAAACAGAGATAAAGAAACTTGTTTATCATTGTTAAGTTGAAATAAAAAAATTATAAAACATCAATTAAATACTAATTTTTTAATAAACGTTTAGTATAATGACTTTAAAAATTGACAAATTTATTAGGTTACATAAAATTGCTGCTATTACCACGATTATTTTAGCCTTCAGTATAAATACATTTGCTCAAGATAAATTATTGGATTCATTGGCTTTAGCTCTATACGACGAGTATACAGACCTTGATAGTGCTATTAAAAATCCAGACAATGTTGTAAAACTTGTTTTAAGAAAAAAAAAATTAAAGAGTTTCCCAAATGTTATATTACAGTTTAAAAATCTACAATATCTTGACATAAGTAAAAATTCAATTAAAGAACTACCTGATTCAATTATAAAACTAAACAACCTACAATACTTAATAGTAAGCAAAACCGGTTTGGAAAGTATACCAAACACAATAGGGCAATTAAAAAATCTAAAATACATTAACCTTAATCAAAACGAAATAACTAGAATTCCTTTCTCTTTTGGCGATTTAGAAAATTTAGAAATTGTTGATTTTTGGAGCAATAATTTGGATAATTTTCCTGAATCCTTAAAAAAATTAACCAAACTTAAATCAATGGATTTAAGAAATATACTTATTCCTCAAAATCAACAAGACAATCTGCAATCAACCCTACCAAATACCACCCTATTTTTTAGCCCTGCTTGTAAATGCAATTGGTAGAAATTAATGTTCCTACTTATTAAGATTCTTATTTTAATAAGTTTATTTATTTCTTAATTAAACTACTGCATTATTTACAAACTTGATTATTATTAAATCAAGTTAAACATGTTAAAGGATTGTATTCTTAAATTTTCCATAGTAATCATCCTCTTCTCCTCAAATTTCGTTTTAGCGCAATCAAAAAAACAATTACAAAACGATGCCTATGATGCCATGTACGAGGGTGAATTTCAATTAGCATCCGGAAAATTTGAGAAACTTTGTAATCTTTATCCGGAAGATATTGAATATAAATTTGAATTAGGTATTTGTTACTTAAAATATACAGCCAAGAAACAAAAAGTAATTGAAATTTTTACTGATTTAAGAAATAATCAGGAGATTATAGAAGCAGATTTTTACCTAGGAAAAGCTTATTTGCTGAATTATAAATTCGACGAAGCCATTCAATACTTTAATAAATACATTGAAGAAACAATAGACGTTAGAAATAAAGAGGATAAAAAACGGATTAAAGAATGCGAAACATTAATCAAAAATTGTGAAAACGGAAAAAAATTAATGAACATAAATAATAATGCCTTTATAAAAAATTTAAGTAATATAATTAACACTAACGAAGAACAGTATGTTCCTGTAATTACACCCGATGAATCTTTAATTTTTTACACATACGTTGGGAAATTAAGCACAGGGGGGAAATTGAATGCACACCTAAATCCAGATCCTTTTTTTGGTAGTTATCGTGAAGATGCCTTTGCCTCACTAAAATTAAACGACACTTTATATTCTGAACCTATTTCTCTAAAAAACATCAACACAAAAGGTAACGATGCTGTTATAGGAATTTCAAGCGACGGACAAAAATTATTTACCTATTTTAGTGATGATAAAAATGCGGGTGACATAAAACAATCCATTTTAAAGGGAAGCGAATTTTCTAGTCCAATTTCCCTGAATAAAAATATCAACTCTGAATACTGGGAAGGCTCTTGCTCTATTTCATCTGACAACAAATATTTATTTTTTTCTAGCGAACGTCCTGGTGGATATGGAGGTAAGGATATTTGGTTTAGCGAATATATAGATGGGAATTGGGGGCCTGCAAAAAATTTAGGTCCAAAAATTAATACCTCTTACGATGAAGACGCTCCGTTTATACATCCAGATGGGATTACTTTATTTTTCAGCTCTAAGGGGCACTCAAGCATAGGGGGATTTGATGTCATGTATTCAAAAAAAACAGATCTAGATTGGAATGCCCCAAAAAATATGGGATTTCCATTAAATTCACCTGAAGACGATTGTTATTTTGTTTTAAACGCAAAAGGTAATGTAGGCTATTTTAGCAGTAATCGCGGAGATTTGGAAAACTATGGCAGAAATGATATTTACATGCTTACTCCTGGTATGTCTAATGAAATTCCTGTTGTTGCTTTAATTAAGGGAAAAATAACACTCGATGAAAAATCAGTTGAAGCAAAAATAGATGTGATTAAATATGAGGAATACGAGATTGAAAATCAAAAAAACACTTTGTATTATAATTACAATTCATGTTATTCCAATTCACAAACTGGTAGTTTTATGACTACTTTGAATCCGGGATTTAAATACCGTGTAATAGTTTCGCTAAACAATTATCAACCATTTGAAAAAGAAATTGATTTAAGGAATTTAACTGAATTTAATGAAACGATATTGAATTTTGATTTTACAAGTCCAGAAAGACTTTCCGAAATTGCAAAAAAAAGAATGGCAGATTCCTTACTTGCTGCTTCAAAAAATAATCTAGTAAATGAAATTAATTCTCAAATTTCTTCATGTGGGTATATTTTTGATGCAGACAAAAAACCAATTGCAAACAAAAAACTTAATGTATACGATTATAAAACCAATGGATTTTTATTTTATATAATCACAACAAACAAAGGAAAATTTAATTTCAAAAATCTAGAAAATGAAAAAAATTATTTATTTGACTTAGAAGAAAACGACCCCAATTTTAATATAAGTACCAAAGTTCAAATATCTGATTGTAATTTAAGTAATTTTCAAACCCTTGAAAAAAATACTGCAGGTAAATTTGAATTTAAAATGAAGGATTCTTCATTATCAAGTCCTGCTATATCAGGAATACAAACTAATGGAGTAAGTGAAAATACTGAAACTATTAAACCTCAGCCCTGCAATAATTCAATCATTCTCGATTTATCCAATCTAAAAGGTAAATCGTTAAATGTTAAAGAAAATTACTCTAAACTTTTTGAAATTGCCGGCAATTATTGCAATAACGGATTAACGTTTGTTGTTCAAATAGGAGCTTACAAAAAACCAAATAATTTTAAACATAAAAAATTTGATGCAATTGGTAAAGTCGAAGAAAAATTATATCCGGATAGCATAACCAGATTCACAATCAATAATAACATTAACAACTTAAATGATTCTGAAAAAATCAGAAAAAAAGCCGTAGAAAAAGGATGTAAAGATGCGTGGATTGTAGCTTTATATGAAGGCAAAAGATATACATTAGAAGAATTAATACTTCTTGATTTTTTCAGTAAACCAATCAATTAATTTATTTTGTTGGTCTAAATATTTTTATTTTTCCTTTTTTAATATCATTTAAATTAAAAGGACTTAACCCTACTTTTCTACCTGATCTTCCAGTATTTTGGTCTGCCATTACAAATTGTCCTTTAGACTTAACTGTATAAATTATAGCAGTATGATGAGAGAGTTTTTCAGTAAATTGATTATCGCCAATTTTGTAATTTAATTCCACATTTTCAAACTGAACAATATCACCAGGAAAAACACATTCATTCATATATTTTATTTCTTTTCCGAAATTATATTCTCCATCCCATTTTGCAGAAATAAAATTCAGTGCCTCATTAGCTAGGTCCCAGCACTCTCCTCTGCCAACTTTTTTACCAATATTATTTTTCACAAAAACAATTATCTGTTTATTTATTGAAGGAATACTATCACAATAAAGAGAAGAAACACTTTGATTGCGTTCATTAAAATTAAATAATGAACTAATTATAGTAAAAAAAATAAAGGCAAAACTTGTAAAAAATTTCATTTGCAATCAAAATAATAATTGTTCAAAAAAACCTCCAATCTCTCTGTCAAAATTAACAAAATGAATTTCATATATCCAAAATCGTTCGTTGCCATTTTTATCCATCTCATTCATTTTCAAATTATTTTCAGGATGAATATAATTTATTATTTCCTCACCTATAATTTCTTCGTGCGGAAAATTACCGATTAAATGTCCGCAATGATGATTTCCATAATCCCAACCGTATTTTAAGGCTAATTTTTTTGTGTAATTGTAAAAGTCTGCTCCTGTTATGTCAAATTTATTTTTTAAATAAAATTCTCTGCCCTCGTTCCATGCTTTTTCAACATCTATTTTTAACTTAAGTTTAAAGGTATCGTTACCAAGTACAAATGTTTTACCAATATCAGCTTCCCAATTTTCAAAAACTGGTCCAAAATCAAAAAATAAAACATCGTCATTTTGTAAAACTAAATCAGGTGGGTTTTCTTTATAAGGGCATAACGTATTTTTACCTGACCTAACTATTCGTTTATGCCAGTATTTTTTTATACCAAACAATTTAAAAGCTAAATCATATATTTCTGTATTTAATTGTTTTTCTGTTTTACCCGGAACAATTAATTCTATTTCTTGAATTGAGTTAAACAATTCTAAAGCTTTATTTTGAGCATCAATTAAATTAGCAATGGGAGTAGTCATACTTATATTTGTTTAATAGAATTGACTTTGTTTTTTTATAAAAAAAGCCGAAGAAATCTTCGGCTTTAATATAAAGAATAATTACATCAAAACTTATATCTTAAGCTCATTATAAAATTTCTGCCGGGTGCATTTATTCCGCTGGCAAAAACTCTGTAACGATTATCAGTAATATTTTCGCAGGCTGCATTTATTCTAATTTGCTTAGTTAAATTATACCCCAACCTTAAATTTAAAGTAAACCAAGCCGGCATTCCGTTTGCGGTTGCATAAGGTAAATTATCTTCGCCACTAGGGCTATAATCTGACAATGATTTTTTTCCGTTATATCGTACAAAAAATTCGCCATCAACATTTTTAGTTTTATATAAAATGCTGGTTTGACCAAATACAGGAGCTATATGATCTAATGGTATGACTGTATCGTTTTTTGAATTAATATATCGGCCATATGTATAATTTAAAACACTTTTAAAAGAAAGATTATCATTAAACTCAAACTGCAAACCAGCCGAAAATCCATAAACATAGGCATGGTCGGCATTTTGCATAGCCTGTATTTTTGATTTAGTTCCGTTATAAATCATACTATCTTTACCTCCGTAAGTATAATCAGCCAAAACAAGTGCATTTTCTATTGAAGTATAAAAACCCGTAAAGTCTATTTTATATTTTTTTTCGAAAACTTTACTTATCCCTAACTCAAAATTTGTAGCGTATTCAGGTTTAATGGTTTCATTTGGCACAATTAAAATTCCACCTCCACTATCAAACACTTTGCTCATATCATCGATATTTGGCGTTCTAAAACCTGTATTAATTAAAAAAGAAACTTTATAATTATCATTTTCTTTCCAGACAAATCCTAAAGAGCCGGTAAGTGCTTTATTATTTTGTTTTACATCTTTAAATGGAAATTTAAAAACCGTTGTATCAACAAACGTTGAATTTAATTTATTTGCTGTAAACCTTATGCCATCTGTAATAATGAAATTAGAGCTTAATTCCCATGAATGAGACAAATAAATTCCAGCGGTTTGCATTGTATTTCCGCCGTCGGCATACCTGGTTTCTCCTAAAGCCTTATAAGAACTATCTTTTTTAATGTCAATATAAGTGGCAGTTGATGTTACATCGTTTGAAGTTAATTCAAAACCATAACGTAATTCATG
>CANFQR010000035.1 GCA_947449125.1 Bacteroidota bacterium
AAGAGCTTTTAAAACAATTAACCGTTACTCATTTATTTATGGCATTAAAGATTCTTTAAAAGTAACCTATTACAACTACGATTTCAGATTACAAAAAGCAGAAAAGTATGCTCAATACAACTCCCTTAACGAAGATTTTATTTGGCACCAGCAATTTGGACTAATTAAATCTGAAGGAAATAAACTATGGCGATTTGACGAAAAAAATCAAAACTGGATTTTATTTTATGATTTATCCTCGTTTGGAATAAAAAAAATTAGCCGTTTTACGTTTGATCCCAAAAATAAATTTTTAGTTGTTGTAGATAATATTTAAAAAATGTACGAGCAAAAAACAGGAGACTTATTTTTTAGCAACGATAAGACAAAATTGCAAATGGAAGTTATTTATTCATTTCTTAGGATTGAAAGTTATTGGGCTAAAAACATTCCTTTTAAAACAGTCGAAGACAGTATAAAAAATAGTTTGTGTTTTGGTGTGTATGTCAAGAATAAACAAATTGGGTTTGGGCGAGTAATTACAGACTATGCAACATTCGGATACTTAGCCGATGTTTTTATTATTGAACCTTACAGGGGTAAAGGTGTTTCTGAAAAATTAATAGACTTTATTATGAATTATCCAGCTCTTACAAAATTGCGTCGGTTTATGCTAGCTACAAAAGACGCTCACGGACTGTATAAAAAATATGGTTTTAATGAACTTTCAACGCCCGAACGTTTTATGGAGATTAAACCTTTTGAAACTTACACCTCATGATATTAGCAACTTTATATCTGTTACTTTTTTTATTTTTGATTTATAAAAATAATTTTTTTAATCTTCTAAAAGACGATAAAATAAATTCAAAATTACTATGCGTTTTTTTTGCACTTAAAATAATAGCTGTTCCTGTATTTTATGTTATTTACAAAAAACTTTACGGTGGTATTGAAAAATTTGATTCGGGGAAATTTTTTGCAGATGCTAAAACCATAAACAGTATAGCCTATTCAAACATTACAGAATTTATTAAACTAATTTTCGGTTTTCAAAACGATGAACCGGGAACCATTATTTATGATAAGTATATCATAAACACGACCGAATGGGATAATGGCCGCATTAAAGATTATTTATACAACGACAACAGAATTATAATAAGAATACATGCCCTTTTAAATTTTTTAGCCTTTGGCTCCTACTATGTACACGCGCTATTCAGCTGTTTTTTAAGTTTTATTGGGATAACCTATTTGTATAAATCATTAAAGGACTTTTTTAAAGGAAAAGAAATATATGTTTTATTCATAATATGTTTTTTACCATCACTTTGGTTTTACACCGGCGCACTGCTTAAAGAAGGTATTGTTATTTTTATTTTGGGTAATTTAATGTTTTCTCTTAAACGATTTTTTTCTACTGAAAAAAAAATTGGATTAATTATTTGGTTATTGTGTTTAGTTTTTATTTCGGCTTTACTTAAACCTTACTTATTAATTTATGCAATAATTTTATTTAGTTTATTTTACTGGGTTTATTATTCAAAAAAAGTAAACCGAAAGCCGGTTGTGTTTATTGTCATTTTGCTTACAGCAACTTTAGCTTTAAACACATTGTCAATTATAATAAAAAATAAATCGTTTTTTGAAGCTGCATTAAGTCACCAAAAAGTATTTGCCGATGCAGCAAAAGGAGGTATATTTTTATTAGATAGTGTAAAATTTGTTCGCTTAGAGTACGACTCTAATTTGGTGCAAAAAGTAAAAAACAAACCAAATTATTTTAAGATAAAAAAAAACGTGCCATTTATTTACTGGGAACACAGTCATCAAGCTGACACTCTCTATAAAAATAAAAATGAAGATACCACCAGCGAATATAAATTAGTTTATCAACTTGCTAAAAGTGGCAGTAATATTGCTTTTAATTATAATTCAAAAAACATAATAGCCGTTGTTTACAATTGTTATTATTACAGCTTATTTTATCCATTATTTTATAATTCAAAAAGTGTTTTACAACATTTAGCTTCTGTTGAAAATCTATTTATTATTTTCTCTATCATAATTATTGCCATCGGACTATTTCAAAATAAAAAAAATCACTTCCCTCCTCTTGCATTTATAATTTTTGCGTTAGGCTTATGTTTATTAATTGGCCTCACAACACCAAATAGTGGGGCAATTTTTAGGTACCGAAGTCCGGCAGTTATTTTTATTTTGCTAGCGGCATTATATTTTCTTCCTATTTCAAAAAAGTCTGATAAGCAAATTTCTTAATCAAAATTTACTTAGTATATTTAATAGCATAACCATTAAACCAAATTACATCTCAGAAAATGAGCCTATTCAGAAAAAAATCCATATCTACAATTCTAAAAAACGCTGAAACAGAAAATCAACATGAAAGTTTAGCAAAACATCTTGGGGTAAAGGACTTAACTGCTTTTGGTATTGCTGCAATTATTGGCGCAGGAATTTTTTCCACAATCGGAAAGGCAAGTGCAGATGGAGGCCCCGGTGTAATTATGCTATTTATTTTTACCGCTCTTGCCTGTAGTTTTGCAGCTTTTGCATATGCAGAATTTGCATCCCTAATTCCTGTTAGTGGTAGCGCTTACACTTATAGTTACGTTGCTTTTGGTGAACTGTTTGCATGGATTATTGGATGGGCACTAATTATGGAATATGCCATAGGTAATGTAACAGTAGCTATTTCGTGGAGCGATTATTTTAGTTCCTTAATTAAAAACACAACCAATTACACGGTTAATGAATGGCTCTGCTTAGATTATTTCACAGCAAAAAAAAATTACGAATTAGTCTCTTCCATGCTGGTTGCAGGTGTTCCACTTGATGAAATTCAAAAAAACGGCCAAACAAGTGGTTTAATAGAAGGCTTTGTAGCATACGGACAAGCGCCAAAATTATTCGGTCTCCGTTTAATATTTGATTTACCAGCTTTACTAATTAACGTTATTATTACCATGTTAGTTTACCGTGGAATCAAAGAAAGCCGCAATGCCAGCAACATAATGGTATTAATTAAAATTATAGTTGTTTTAATAGTGATTTTTTTTGGTGCATTTTTTATTGACACTAAAAACTGGAATCCATTTTTACCAAATGGTATTGGCGGTTTACTTAAAGGAATTAGCGCCGTTTTTTTTGCCTATATAGGTTTTGATGCAATTTCTACAACTGCCGAAGAATGTAAAAATCCACAACGCGATTTACCAAGAGGAATTTTATTTTCAATACTAATTTGCACTGTTTTATATGTTGCTATTGCTTTAGTAATAACCGGAATGGTTAGTTATACAGAATTAAACGTAGGTGACCCCTTAGCTTACGTCTTTGAAAAAATACAAAGTCTTAAATGGCTTAGCGGTATAATTGCTGTTAGCGCAGTTGTTGCAATGGCAAGTGTTATGCTGGTTTTTCAGTTAGGGCAACCGCGTATCTGGATGAGTATGAGTCGCGATGGCTTGTTACCAAAAGCCTTTGCTAAAATTCATCCAAAATACAAAACACCTTCATTCTCAACAATTTTTACAGGCGTGCTAGTTGCCCTACCAATCTTTTTTGTAGACATAAATATGGTAACAGATATTTGCTCTGCAGGCACCTTATTTGCTTTTTGCTTGGTATGCGCCGGAGTTCTAAAGTTAAGGATGGACCCAACCGCACCTAAATCTAAATTTAAAACTCCCTATGTAAATTCTAAATTTATTATTCCCACTTTGTTTTTATTAACCTGTTTTCTTCTGTATTTTTTTAATAAATCTTGGTTTGATTATTATTTAAAATTTGAATCTTTCAACGCTTTTGTTACAAAAATTCCAATGTATTTTTTCTTTTTGGGTTTTGCAGTAATTTCTGTCATGTCATTTAAATTTAATTTTTCACTAATTCCTACTTTAGGTCTATTAAGTTGTTTTTATATGCTTTCACAGTTAGGATATAAAAACTGGCTTTATTTCACTGCATGGTTAATCATTGGCTTAATTATTTATTTTGCATACGGTCATAAGCACAGTAAATTAGCTCAATCTAATAAATAAATATGTTAGCACTAATAACAGGAGCCACATCAGGCATAGGAAAAAGTACAGCAGAACTATTTGCAAAAAATGGTCATAATATTATTATCACCGGCAGAAGAGAGGAAAGACTACACCAACTTAAATTAAAATTAGAAACTGAGTTTAAAATTAATGTGACTTGCCTTTGCTTTGATATTAGAAAACTTGAAGAAGTTGAAAAAGCAATTAACTCTTTAACTGAACAAAATTGTAAAATTGATGTGCTTATAAATAATGCTGGTTTAGCCGCAGGACTTGGTTCAATTCAGAGTGGAAACATAGACCATTGGGAACGCATGATTGATACCAACATTAAAGGTTTATTGTACATAACACGCGCTGTATCAAAATTAATGATAGATAATAAAAAAGGTCATATTATTAATATTGGCTCTATTGCAGGCAAAGAAGTTTATGCAAACGGAAATGTTTATTGCGCCACCAAACATGCTGTAGATGCTTTAAATAAAGGTATGAGAATAGACTTGCTAGCTCATAACATTAAAGTAACCGCCATTAATCCGGGAATGGTTGAAACAGAATTCAGCATTGTTCGGTTTGATGGCGACGAACAAAAAGCAAAAAATGTATACTCTGGTTTACAACCTCTAACTCCAGAGGACATTGCAGAAACAATTTATTGGGTTGCTAACCGTCCTGCCCATGTTAATATAAATGACCTCGTTATTATGCCTACCGTTCAAGCCTCGGCTACAAATGTTATTCGAAATTAAGTAATGATTAAAAAAACAAATAAAATAGTATTTTTCTCGCTCACATTTTATTTGGTTTTTATCTGTTCAACTATTTTAAATGCACAAAAACAAACCGAAGGGATTGGCTTGCGTTTCGGATTAGGACCTGTTTTAGGTTTTTATTCGATAAACACATATCACGCCATTAATCCTAAACAAAAAATGAGTTTGATGGGTAGCTTCAAAAAAGAAATAAAAATTGATCGCGGACATAAAAATTTTATTTTAATAGGGGTTGATTATTTTATTCATGGTTTAAATTTTAAATCATATTATTTTAAACCCGACAGTTTAAAACTTTACGACAAAACATTTGCCTATGATTATTCATTAATAATTAACGAATTGGGTTTACCCTTCCAATTTAAATATTCGTTTAACCACGAAAACAACAGTGTTTTTAGTCCATACTTTATGATTGGCTACCATTTAAAATATTTGTTACCGGCCAATTTAAAGATAAGTCAAAATGGTAATCAGGAAAAAGAAGACATTGTAGATTTAAAATTTAGAAACCCATTTATTAGTAATAAACTAAACTCATATGTAAGTGCAACTATAGGCTGGCAAAAAAACAGCGTTACCAGATTAAAAGGAAGTTTTTATACAGAGTTCAATTTCAGGTATGGCTTCTCGCAGTATTATTTTGAAGAAAACTACAGCGCAAGCTCACTTTACATAAATAGTACCCATTTGTATTTACACTTGGGCGTAAAATTTTAAACTTATTATTACAAATACCAACTCCGCTTTATTGTTGTTTAATTTTCCTTTTTTAACTTTAATAAAAAATCATTTATAATGAATCGTCGTAACTTTTTAATGGCAACTGCAGGTACTGTTTCTGCACTTGATTTGTTTTCATCAATTAATTTACCATTTGCAAAACAATTGGAAAAACATTTAAATAAACTCGAAAACCTAAGTATTGATGCAGCTGCCGAAAATGAAGATTTCTGGAATTGGATAAGAGAAAGTTATACCGTTTCTCCTAACATTATAAATTTAAATAACGGCGGCGTTAGTCCTCAACCAAAAGTTGTGCAGGATGCTCATATTCGTTTTTATCAATACTCAAACGAAGCTCCAAGTTATTACATGTGGCGCATTTTAGATCAAGGCAGAGAAGGCTTACGAAATAAATTAGCTAACCTCTGTGGCGTTCTGCCCGAGGAGCTGGCAATTAACAGAAACGCAACCGAAGGATTAAACAGTATTATTTTTGGTTTAAATTTAAAGGAAGGCGACGAAGTTGTGTTAAGTACATTTGATTACCCAAACATGATGAATGCATGGAAGCAAAGAGAAAAACGCGATAAAATAAAATTAGTATGGATTAATATTCCGCAACCACTCGAAGATAGTAAAGCAATTGTAAAACTATATGAAGATGCCATTACCTCTAAAACAAAAATTGTACATATAACACATATGATAAATTGGACAGGTAATATTGTTCCGTGTAAAGCAATTGCCGACATGGCTCACAGCAAAGGATGTGAAGTTATTGTAGATGCAGCACATTCATTCGGGCATATTAATTTTACGTTAGAAGAAACTGGAGCCGATTATCTAGCAACATCATTACATAAATGGTTAAGCGCACCTTTTGGAAGCGGCTTACTTTATATTAAAAAAGATAAAATCAAAAACGTTTGGGCACTTCTCTCTGCCGTTGAGCCTGACGGAAGCGACATTAAAAAATTTGAAAGTCTAGGCACACGATCATTCGCTTCAGAGATGGCTATAGGCACTGCTGTTGATTTTCATAATTTAATAGGCGCTAAACGCAAAGAAGCCCGTTTACGATACCTTAAAAATTATTGGGCCGAAAAAGTAACTAAATTGCCAAAATCTAACTTCTACACATCTTTAAAATCTGATTACTCTTGCGCAATAGCTACTATTGGCTTTGAAGGATGGCAAGCCCAACAAATAGATGCTAGATTATTTGAAAAACAAAAAATTCACACAGTTTCTATGATACTTGAAAAAGTAAACGGCGTAAGAATTACACCAAATGTATATACAAATTTGCAAGACTTAGATGTTTTAATTAAAGGCTTTACAGACATTTCAAAACTTGACCCTCCGGCACAACAAACAAAATAAATTTAATTATGAAAACATTAATCAAACAATTAACTTAAATGCTCTACCAAAAAATGCACACATTGAAATATCAGTAATTGCAAATAATTAATGTTTTTTAATTTAATTTATAGTTATTTTTAAAATTGACTAATAGCGAAAACTTAAACTATAAATGATGAGCCACAACTTTTCGGAATTAAAATTACTAATCATCATAGGCGTTTTAATAACGCTGTTTTTAGGAATCTTGGTAATTTTATTCATCATTTATTTCCAAAGAAAAATGCTCTTAAAAGAAAAAAAAATTAAAGAAATTGAGCGCGAAAAAGAATTACAAATGGTTAAAGCAACGATTGAGGCTGAAGAAAAACAAAAAGAAAAAATCGTTAATAATCTTCATGATGAAATTAAACCATTATTAGTATTACTAAAGCATAATATTGATAAGAATACTGTCAAAAGCAATAGTAAACCTGAACTTGAATTAATAGATAAAATAATTGAAGGAATAAGAACATCATGTTTAGATTTAATCCCTGCTTTTTTATCAAAATTCGGGCTAGCTAAGTCTCTTGAAGATTACTTAATTAAACTTGACAGCGGTAATGATATAGTAACCGAATTTGAAAACAAAATAAATGATACCGAATTAAATAAATTTACAAAAGAAGACATACTTAATATTTATAGGATTTGTCTTGAAACAACAAGTAATCTTATTAAATACTCGGACTGTTCTTTTTTGAAAATAAAAATTGAAAGCTCAGATGACAAATTGATTATTAGCTTCTTCCATAATGGAATTTTAATAAGCAATCATAAAATAAATGAATTAACCGAGAATTCTAAAGGATTAGGATTAAAATCGCTTAAAACAAGAACTTTAATTTTAAATGCAACTATAGATTATTCAATAGAACAAAATAATCCGGCTGTTAAATTTAGTATTCCGTTTCCACTATGAATAAAATAATAAAACTTGGCATTGCCGAGGATCATTTAGTATTAAGACAAGGCATAATTTCGTTATTAAATGATTATGAAAACATTGAAGTTATTTTTGATGTGAACAATGGTAAAGAATTACTTGACGCCATAAAAAACAACAAACCAGATATTGTACTATTGGATATAGAAATGCCTATAATGGACGGCAAAGAATCCTTAGAAAAAATCAAATTAAATTACCCTGATGTAAAAGTTATTATTATGAGCATGCATTTTGAAGATGTTTTTATTTATGAATTTATTAAAAACGGAGCTTGTGCATTTCTAGCAAAACAATGCAGTATTGATAGTTTGGTTGATGCGATCCACAACGTTTATATTATGGGCCATTATTTCGACACTAAGGTTTCGGAAGCAATGGCTAATATGATTAAAAAAAACACAACATCAAATACTATAATTAACGATGCTATTTTTACTTCGCGCGAGCTTAATATTATTAAGTTAATTTGCAAACGAAAAACCAATAAAGAAATTGCCGAAGAACTTGAATTAAGTGTAAGAACGGTTGAGGGTCACAGGTATAATATTTCAAAAAAAACAGGCATTAATAATGCCTTAGATTTAGTTGATTTTGCAACCAAACAAAAGATTTTGTGATATCATTTTTAGATTACTGCAAGTGAATTAATCATTAATAATATCAATTAATTGTCGGCAATTATTAAAATTATTAAAATGAAAAACCAAATTTTTACGTTCAGTGAAATTAAATTGCGAAAAGTCTTTACCAATAAAAAAATTTATCATTTTAATAAATTCCAAAGGCTCGTTAGCAACTATTAAACTGTCATTTTCTTTAATACCGGTGCCAACTGTCATATTTGAGTTGCATATTACAAATCGTCCTTTAAATAACACATTCAATAACTTTAATTTTAAGCCGGTGGGTTGTTTAGTGTGCAAAATGTGCAACTGGGCTTCTCTAATTAACTCATTCATGTTATTACTATCCGGACTTGTAATTAATTCTATATGGTTATAATTTTTAATGGCATTAAACAATATTTCAGGAGGATTTAAACCTGCAATAATTACCTTAT
>CANFQR010000036.1 GCA_947449125.1 Bacteroidota bacterium
GAGCCTGTTACAACAGGTGGTTGATTACCCGTAGTGGTGGTTACAGGGCAAGTATTACCTGTGCTTGAATTTGTAAAATTTACAATTTCATCATAACTAATGGCGTGAAAATAAGCTATGCTGTTAGTTGCTAGATCTTGTGTACCGCAAATACCTGCATATGCCATAATTGTTATGCCACTTCCAGGTTCTACTGCTGTTGTGGCATTTCTGTTTCCGCTGCAACTTCCAACTGTAGAGTTAAAGGTATGATTCCCTTTAAACTGATGGCCCATTTCATGAGCTACATAATCAATGTCGTATGGGTCGCCAACAGGACTTGGACTTCCAGTTATACCTCTAGCCTTTTGAGTGGCATTGCATACTACTCCTAAGCCGGCTAAACCTCCACCACCTGTGCTAAAGGTGTGGCCAATATCAAAGTTTGCTGTTCCAATGCTGTTTGTAATAACAGTTTGACTTTCATTAATAAGTGTATTGGCATTGTTATTACCAGCAAACGGATCGGTTGCGGCATTTGTAAAAATAACATTGGTTTCTGTGGCTACAAGCACCAAACGAACGGCTACTTCTGTTTCGTAAACACCATCAACGCGGTTAACACTTGTAATAATTTTTGATAGGGTTTGAGGTAAAGTAGGAGTAGCAGATCCAGTTGCTGCAACAGCATATTCGCCGGTGCAAGCCACTGCAAGCCTATATGTTCTTAATTGGGAACCTACACAAATTGCAGGAGGCAAACTTCTTTGGTTGTTATTTGAAGTATTACTTTTTTTGAAATCATTTATTGTTTCTTTGTTGTCAGGATTTTCGAGTATACCAACTTCAGGTAATTTTTGAGACGCATCTTTTTCAAAATTGGCGGTATAATAACTGATGTAATCTTTAATATTATTTAAACAAAACGGGTCAATAAAAAAATCGCCGTTAACTGAGCGTACCATGCCATGAAAGCCAAATTCATTCCAGTCAAGTTTACCATTTGCATAAGGATCATCAATACCTTTAACACTAAAGGTCCTATAGTCAGGGAACTGAGCCTGCAATCCTCTTTCCATAATAGAACTTTCAACTACTCTGAACTTTTGAATTTCTCCGTTTGGAAGTGGCAGAGAGATGATGCAATTGCTTTCGTTTATTTTTACTGACGATTCAGTTGGAGCAGAAAACAAAACATGTTTTAATTCGCTATTAATTAATTCAAACGCTGAATATTTTTTCGGCACAATTTGCCTTTTGCCTAAATGCTTAATATTGCTCTCGTTAATTGGAGACCAAAATTTATTATTGTTTTGTGCGTTTAAACAAAAACAAAATAACAATGAAAGACTTAAATAAATTGTAGTTTTTTTCATGATGTGTTTTATATATACTTTAAAGCTAAAATAATAAAATTAAATATCAAAGTGTTGGTGAAGCCAATAAAAATGGTAGTTTTCAGTTTATCATAAATTGCTACTGAAAACATATTTCAAGATTAAGGTTTAATTATCCTGAAATAAGAACTTCTGTTGTTATTAGATACATGCATAAAATAAATACCGGAACTTAAGTGGTCTACTCCAACAGTTTCATTTATCTCGGTTTTGTTAGTGTATTTTTTCTCAAAAACTACCTTACCTAAAACGTCAGTTATTTTTAAATCTGTTAATTTGCCGGCGTATAAATTTCCGACTGCAAAATTTAGTTGGTTTGTAAATGGATTTGGCCAAACACTTAAACCAATAGGGTTGTTTTTAGAAATTTGATGTACACCCAAATCAGAAACAATGTGGAAATTATTATTACTCACATCATAAAAAATATTTCCTTTCGATTCTATTTTTATTCTGCACGTATTAATGTTTGCTGATAGTGTAGGTACAGTAATAATTTCTGTTCCATCGTTTAATGTTGAGTTAACCAAAGTGCTGTAAGAAATGCCACCATCGTAAGAAATAAATATTTTTATTGAATCGCAACTAATAGGAGGTTGTTCCGTGCCGTTTACATCCCATATTATTGACTGTTGTGAACCCATGCCCCATATAATTCCTCCTGCGTCAGGGTAGGTAACTTTAAATGGACCCGCAACATCTACTGTAATGTTATTAATAGCGTAGCAAACTCCGCCGCCACCCGTTTTATTATCTCGTGCAGTTAATCTGAATTGCAAATTTTGTGCGGTTGGCGGAACATACTCACCTTTGGTTCCAGTGTAATTACCACTTAATACAACGCTCTGTTTTGGAAACAATCTAGTAGGAGTTGTGGTAGGAGTGTAGGATCTGAAGTAGTTTGGATTACCCGAATTCCAGTTACCTGAAATTCCAATTTCTGTTTCTTCCCATGAGTAGGTTAAAGCGTCACCATCAGGATCTGTGGCGCTTCCGGTTAAAACAAAAGCTGTAGATTTTGGAATGATGTAATCACCTGAGCCCGTTACAACTGGTGCGTGATTTCCAGTTGTTGTGGTTGCAGCGCATGAATTGCCATTATAAATATTGGTAAAATTTACTATTTCGTCATAACTAATAGCATGAAAATACGGGATACTATTTGCCGCTAAATCTTGTGAACCACAAATACCGGCATAAGCCATAATGGTGATTCCGCTTCCGGGCTCAACTGCTGTAGATGCATTTCTGTTTCCGCCACCACAACTGCTCACGGTTGAATTAAAAGTATGATTTCCTGCAAATTGATGACCCATTTCATGAGCAACATAATCAATGTCGTATGGGTCGCCTACCGGGCTCGGACTTCCGGTAATGCCACTTGCTTTTTGAGAGTTGTCGCAAACAACTCCAAGGCCTGCAAGACCTCCGCCGCCTGTACTAAATGTATGTCCAATATCAAAGTTTACAGTGCCAATTGTATTTGTAATTACTGTTTGACTCTCGCCTATTAAAACACCACCATTATTATTACCATTGAAAGGGTCGGTGTTAGCATTTGTAAAAATGACAGTAGTTTCGGTGGAAACCAAAACTAATCTAATGGCAACCTCTGTTTCATAAACGCCATCAACACGATTAACCGTGGTTACAATTTTGGAAAGTACTTGCCCGATACTTGGATTTGAAATGCCTGTTGCTGCCACCGCGTATTCTCCGGTACAGGCAACAGCTAATCTGTAGGTTCTTAATTGGGCACCAACACAAGTTGCAGGGAAGAGGCTACTTACTTTTTTTTCGGAACCATCTTTTTTTTTTGATGATTTGTTGTTGTTTTCTTTTTCGGTGTTTGTTATTACACCAATTTCAGGAAGTTTTTGAGAAGGATCTTTTTCAAAATCGGCAGTATAATAAGTTATATAATTTGTTGTGTTGTTTAAGCAATAAGGGTCAATAAAGAAGTCGCCGTTAATGGAACGTACCATGCCGTGAAAACCAAATTCATTCCAGTCTAATTTTCCGTTTGCATAAGGGTCATCAATTCCTTTTAAACTATATGTTTTAATGTCTGGAAATTGTGATGCTAAACCAGGTTCCATGATAGAACTTTCAACTACCTTAAACTTTTGTATGCTGCCATTTGGTGCAGGTAAAGTTATAATACAAAGGCTTTCGTTAATTTTAACAGAAGTTTCCGGCAGCGAAGTTTTTAGTTGGTTTTTTAACTCACTGGTGTTTACCTCAAAGGTTAGATATTTTTTTGGAATAATTTGACGTTTGCCTTGAGCTTGAATTTTTGATTCGCTTATTGGTAACCAAAATTTATCACCGTTGTTTTGCGAATTTATATTAAGTGAAAACAATAGTCCAATTAAACTTGTAATAATTAATTTTTTCATGGTGTCTTTTTTATGAAATTAAGATCTTTTATCGATTCCCCACATCATTTTATTTCGGAGGGTTGTAAAAAAATGTTGACCTTCTAAATTTATCAAATTCATTCTGAAATCGGCTTTTTTAAGTATTATTTCAGATGAGGTAGGAACTTGAGCACTTCTTGAATCGAGAGCTATGTTATAACTGTCGTTTCTGCCGGATACTTTAAAACTTATTTTTTTATTGTTTGAAATCACAATTGGCCTTACGGTTAAATTATGCGGTGCAATTGGTGTAATTATAAAATTATCTGAATCTGGCATCATAATTGGTCCGCCACAACTTAACGAATAAGCCGTAGAACCTGTAGGCGTTGAAACTATTAATCCATCAGCAAAGTAACTATTTAAAAAAACATCGTCAATGTAGGTATCAATATTAATCATGGCACTGCTGTCTTTTTTATGAATGGTAAATTCATTTAAAGCATAGTTTACATTGTCAAAAAAATTGTTGCAACCACTAACCTCCACGAGTTCTCTTTTATCCAGGGTAAACTTTTCTTTTAATATTTGCTGAATGGCTTTATTTAAATCTGTTTTATTTACCGATGCTAAAAAACCTAATCGGCCTGTGTTTACGCCTAATACGGGTATGCCTGAATTTCTTACCAAAGATACTGTTTCAAGCATGGAGCCATCACCTCCTAAACAAATTAAATAGTCGGCTTTTGAAATTAACTGTTCAGAATTGGAGTAGGTTGGTATTGAAAGATTAAAATTGTGAACCGATTTTAAATAATTATAATAGGCTTCGAAAATAATAAGATTTACATTTTCTGTTTTTAACACGTTGAATATTTGTTCAACATAGTCTGAATGGTTATCTTTCGTAGAACGCGCGTATACTGCAATTGTCATAGTTTAAAGATAGTGATTATTTACTTTTCGATTTTTACTGCTTTATCTGTTTTTGAAATCATTTTACCGATGGGAGTTGTAAATGGTTCAAGGTTATTTTCTTTTAGTAATGATTTTATTTCTTCAATGTAATTTGGATTAACAGAAAACAATAAACCGCCATTAGTTTGCGGGTCAGGTAATAAATTAAAGGCTTCCATGACATTAACCTCGGGTGATATTTCTGTTAAATTACTATAGGCATTCCAGTTTCTGAATGTGGCATCAGGAATGGTATTTTGTGATAAGTAGTAAGTAATGTTTTCTATTTTTGGCACGCAAGAATAATTAATTAATGCTGTTAAATTACATCCTTGTGACATTTCAATTAAATGTCCTAATAAACCAAAGCCTGTCACATCGGTCATTGCAGTAACACCTTTTATTTTTCCAAGTTTTTCACCTAGTTTATTCAATTGAGTGAGTTGGGAAATTAAAGTGGTTTTATCTTCTTGTTTTAAGACGCCTCGTTTTTGAGCTGTAGATAAAACGCCAACCCCAATTGGTTTTGTTAAAAACAGAACGTCGCCTTCTTGTGCCGTGTTATTTTTTTTAAGGTTTATTGTTTCAATTAATCCATTTACAGATAAGCCAAACATCGGCTCTAAAGCATCTATAGTGTGCCCGCCAGCCAAAGAAATTCCTGCTTCTGCACATATTATTTTTGCGCCGGCAATAACTTTTTGCGCTAAAGTAGCCGGAAGTTTTTGAATAGGCCAACCTAAAATGGCCAATGCTAAAATAGGTTTTCCGCCCATGGCATATACGTCGCTAATTGCGTTTGCAGCTGCAATGCGTCCAAAATCAAACGCGTCGTCAACAATGGGCATAAAAAAATCGGTGGTAGAAATTAAGGCTGTTCCGTTTTCTAAATCGTAAACTGCGGCATCGTCATTACTGTTATTACCTACAAGAATATTTTTTGATGGTTGTACGATTGAGCTTTGTAAAATTTCTTTTAAAATTTGTGGCGCAATTTTACAGCCACAACCTGCGCCATGAGCAAATTGTGTAAGGGGAAATGTATTATCTGTTGTAGACATGCTTGATTATTTTTTCGGCATTTGTGTTTGCATTCACTGTTTCTAACTCAAGTTGCTTAATCTTAGTTTCAGCGTTTTCTCTTTTGTAAGTACTTTTTAAGTAAAGCTTATCGTAATAATTTAATAAAATGCCGAAGCAATTTTTAATATTGTCTTCTAAAATAAAATTAACTGCATTTTTGGTTTCAAGTCCGCCAAGTTTTTTTTTGATGCGAATAATTGCGTTAATGATTTTTTCTTTGCTATACCGGCTATACCCTTCAATTATATGTTCCAGTCTTTTTTCGAAAGGGATGTTTAAAAAAACAACAGGAGCTTCACGCATTTTTTTGTGAAAGTTAATAGGGATGTTAACATTACCTATACGTTGACTTTCGTCTTCTAACCAAAGCATGGTAGGTGTATTTAAATACACATGTTGATTCAAAGCTGTGGCTAACAGATTTTCAAACATTTCCTGACTTGGCTGATTGTGTTGATCTAAATTTCCAAAAGCTGAGCCTTTATGAGCTGCTAATGCTTCTAAATTGATAACACTTTCTTTATTTTTTTTTAATTCTTCTAATAATCCGGTTTTATTACTTCCGGTATAGCCACCTAAAATAGTTATTTCGTAAGGTTTTTGAAATTGTTCTAATGCCCAGTGCCTAAATGCTTTATAACCACCTGTAAGTAAATAAACTTTAAATCCATATAAATCTAAAAGCCAAGCTACCGCAGCGCTTCGCATACCGCCCCGCCAGCAGTGCAAGGCAACTTCTTTGTTTGATTTTTTATCTTCGGTTATTTTTTCGACAGTTTCAATTAATTTGACTGTTTTTGTGCCAAAAAACTCTAAACCAATTTTAATGGCTTTTTCTCTGCTTTCTTGTTTGTAAGCGGTGCCAACAATTTTTCTTTCTTCGTTTGTAAACAATGGTAACGATAAAGCGCCTGGTATATGGGCGTGTAAGTATTCTCCTGGACTTCTAACGTCAAGTATTGGCACGTTTATGCCTTGAGTAACAAACACATCAATATTTAATTTTGTAATTGGCATTAGCAGCGGCAAATATGAGGTTAAACAATAATAAGTAATAACTCAAATGTGGTTTTATTGCTATTTATTTTTTATTAGATTTGCGTTCCGTTTTTTGGCACCGTAGTTCAATGGATAGAATAGAAGTTTCCTAAACTTTAGATGCAGGTTCGATTCCTGCCGGAGCCACTTTTTTGTATGCTTTCTGTAGCAATAAATAATTGTTTAAAACCTTTTTTTTTAAGATTAAAATTTACACCTGATGGGAGTGATGTTTTAAAATATGCAATTAGTAAAAATAAATTATTCTTTTACAAGCTTAATGGGTGAAAAAGAAAAATTAATGTCTTTAAGGAAATAAATACCCTTAGGTAAATCGGAAAAATCTTGTTCTGAAATATTATTGCCAAAATATAACATTCTGCTAAAGCAATCGTATAACTCAACATTGGTATTGTTTACGTTTAAACCTTTTAAATTTATTTTGGAGTTAAATGGATTTGGGTAGGCGCTTATTTGTTTTAATGTTATTTTATTTTCCTTTAAAGTTGTTGAAGTTGATTGTGGACCTCTAACACAAATTACATAAATTTTGTTTGTTTTATTTGCATGGGTTGTAATTCCGAATTGCGTGTCTAAATACCACGCTTTTGATGTTTGATTTGGAAGTGTAGTCGAAGACCAAAATTTTTTCGCAGTTGTAATCCCAAAATAAGAAGGGTTTATTGATGGGTTTGACAATGATTCGTCGTTAATAGATTGTATTTCTTTAATATTAGGCAATCGCCAATCATTTATGCCTGAAATTGCAAGCGTGTTGGCGTAACTTAATGCCTGCTCCCATGTTAATGTATCTGCAAATGGATTTTTTTGCCAAATGAGTTTTGTTGCATTATCCGTTATGGTGCTGTTGCCGTTATCTGTATAACGGGTAGCAATTATTGTTGAAGACGAAACAGACCTAACGGCTCTTGCATGAAATTTTTTAATGCCTCCTGCACTTATAGTTTCTGTTTTTGGGTGATTGCCAATACCTCCTCCGGCATTGATTGCCCATACCTTAGTATTATCGTTTACTTGAAAGGTGCTTGTCCACCAGTATTCTGCAGTACTTGTTGTAAATATTGATGTATTAAGAGAGGGATTTGTATTTTGATGGTTCAAAATACTGAAAGCTTCATGGGCTTCAGGCAATCTCCAATCGGTAAAGCCACCTAAATTTAAATTACCACAATATTGTATAGCACTTTCAATAGTCATTTCACCACCGTCGGCTTGTTGCCACATTAGTCCGGTTATTGTGTCGGTAACAGTGCCATTTCCGTTTAAAATAAAATAAGGCGAATAAATTAAAAAATCATTGTCTTCACCAAATGTCGTTGTATAGCTATTGTTTTGTCCTGTATCGGGCAACCGATGCATGGTTTTAATAAAATTTTGTCCTAATATAGTTGATGAAATAAAAAATAAAACTAGTAATGATTTGCACATAAATGTTATGAATGGAGTTTAATTATTACATCTTAAAACAATAGTTGTTTTTGAATAAGTGTTATTTCAAAATTATAATTTTATTGAACAATAAGTTTTTTAATTAAAATTTGTTTTGCAAGTTTAATTTTTACAATATAGTTTCCCTGTGTTAAGTTAGTTATATCAATTGTGTTAAAATTGTTTTCCCATCTTAAAATTAATTTACCAGATAAGTTATAGATACAAATGTTTTGAATGTCATTTTCGCTCACATCTGCATCAAATTTTAGAAATAAATTTCCTCTTGCAGGATTTGGATAAATAAGCACATTATTTTTTTCTGATCTATTTTCAATAATTGCGTTTGGTAATTGACATGGAATAAAACCATTATAATTATTAACAGTAGTTGCTGTTGGGGTAACGTAGGTGTAGGTATAAACACCCGCAGTGTTATAGCTAAAATTAGTTGCGTAGCCAGAGATATTATTTAATGTATAAGCTACATTATAGCCGTTATTGTTAGCGTTTGCAGTGCATGAAGTTATTAGCGCGCCATTTAAAGGCCCCCAATTTTCAGTTCTTACCGGGAAAGAGCTTGCCTGTGGGATTATTTGATGCGTGTTATCTTCTGTTACTTGTCCAACCATATTTCCAATCATATATGGGGCAGAGGATGTGCCATGATAATGATATATACCATTTCTATAATGGCC
>CANFQR010000037.1 GCA_947449125.1 Bacteroidota bacterium
AATATCTTGGTTTAAGAATTCCTCATATAATGTTTTATCCCAAAGCTCAATTACATTATTGCTTCCCAATACTTTTAAATCCGATTTTATTTCGGCATAATCTGTTAATGATTTTGGTAACAGTAACCTGCCAGAATTATCTGCCTCAACATTTGTTGCCCCACCGGTAAATTTTCTAACAAATACATCATTAGCTTTGATTAAGCGATTAAGCTTGCTTAATTTTTTATTTAATTTTTCCCACTCGTATAACGGATATAAAACCAAGCATTTTTGATGAAGATTTCTGTTTATTACAAAACCGTTTTCAAATAATTTTTCAAGTTGTTTTCTTAGGTCAATAGGAAACATGAAGCGCCCTTTAGCGTCCACTTTACAATCGTATTCTCCTATTAAACTTGTCATTTGTTGATTACTAATGTTTTAACAAAAATATAGATTAATTCTCCACTTTTTACCACTTTTAGCCATTTTTTACCACTTTGTTGAAAAAAACGAGGTTTTAAACATTGTTAATAATGCAAACCATTCACGTATAAATTATTAAATGCAACGTGAAAACATTGTTTGACAAGGGTTTTAGAAGATTATTTGTTTACGCTTAAAAGCAATTACGTTATAGAATTTAAACAGGATATTAACAACCTATTTAAAAAAACAAAAACCTCAAAATTTACTTTGAGGTTTTTTGCGCCGTTTAGGCAAAAAATAGTAAGAAAAATTTACTAATTAGGATGTTTGGTTTATATAAACTCGTCTTTTTTAAAATAATCAATTATTGAATCGATTATTAATTTATTTTGTTGTTTCGCGTCAAGAAACGGAAGATTCTCTTTTAAAGTCCAATGTGGCCAGCCATCTTCATCTCTGCCAGCAAATTCATAAAATCCAAAAGGTTCAAGTAGAGCGCAAATTGCAATATGTATAATTTCTACTTTTTCGTCTTTTTTATATTTTTTATATGGTTTACCTAATTCTTGCAGGCCTATGATAAATAAAATAGCATCATAATCTAACTCTTCATCAAAACGTTCTTTTAATTTTTGCTGAAGTCTTTCCCATTCGCTTATCATAATTGAAAGAATATTCTTGGATTGGATTAATGATTAAAAAAATGATTTAAACGTCGCTATAATTCGCTTTCTTCTTGAGGCTCGTCAGCCTTAGGTACTTCCTTTTTTAAGTCGAAATTCACTTGCTTAAGATGGTGGTGTATAAAGTCTAATATTTCATCTCTTCCAACCTTTTTTTCGGCGGATGAATAAAAACAATTGGGTAATTCTTCCCATAATTTTAGAAGTTCTTTTTCGAAGCTTTTTATATTCTTTGTTAATTCAGATTTTGAGTTCTTATCTGTTTTAGTATAAATAATACTAAATGGAATTTGATTTTCTCCACACCATAACATAAAATCTTTATCAATTTGCTGTAATGGTAATCGGCTATCAATCAACATAAATAAACAAACCAGAGTTTCTCGCTTTTTACAATAATCATAAATTATTGTTTCAATTTTAGTTCGGATATCTTTACTTGTTTTTGCAAACCCATAGCCTGGTAAATCTACCAAAAACCAATTGTCATTAATTGTAAAATGATTTATCAATTGTGTTTTTCCAGGTGTAGCTGAAGTTTTTGCTAATTTGTTATTATTGCAAAGCATATTTATTAACGATGACTTACCAACGTTACTTCTGCCAATGAAGGCAAACTCCGGAAGTGTATGCTTTGGGCATCCAAAAATACTCGAAGCACTTTGTTTAAAAACAGCTTTTTTAATTATCATTATTTAGTGAAATTCCTTTTTCTAAAAGGTATGAATTTATATGTCGTTCTTTTTTACTTTGATAAATATCGTTTATGGTAACTAATATCCCAGTTTCTTCAACATCTCCAAAAGTTGGATTTATTGCTGTACCAAAACATTTCATGGTTGAACTTAAATTCATGTATGCATTTACCAATGGTGGAATATTTTCACTTAATGCTCTAACCACTTTATTTAAATATGCATAGCCAGCTTTATAATCTAAATTTTTAAGTTCGTTTAAGAAATTTGAAACATCAGTTTTATTTGTTAGTCCATGAATTGGTGTCACTAATTTTTCATCGTCAGGAAAATAATGCAGCATAAACGTTAAAATATAATCTCTTGCAACTACATTAAAATCTGTATACATAGTAACCTTGCCATAAAAATACTTTTGTGAGGGATTATCTACAACCAGTGCTCCTAAACCATCCCATAAATTATCTAAACTAAACAGGCCTTTTCTGAATTGTTCACTTGGCTGATATAAGGGTTGAATAAATGAACGACCTAATTCAATTGTATATGGTAAATATTCTTTATAAAACTGCTCGCTAAAGTTAAACAATTCAGTTGTTGCCAATTGTACTTTTCCATTTATGTATTCAGCATCTTTACACAAAATAAAACGGTAGGCACCAACAATCTCTTGATCTTCAGAGTTCCATACTAACAATTGCTGATATGGATGAGAACACGTATCAAACTCGTCAATATCGATTGACTTGCCCGTTCCCCCTCCCGCATGCCTGAAAGTCACTTCACGTAACCTCCCAATTTCACGCATTACATTAGGGGAATTATGATGCGTAATAATATAAATTTCGTTATTTCCATTGTTGGTTTTGCGAACAAATCGATCATTAGTCAGTTCTCGCAACAACAACTCTTTACTCACCTGTTCAACTATCTTTTCCATATTTTGCGCTTATTCGTAAATATACAATTATAATAAAAAATTTAATGTTTTTATTATATTTATAATCTGTATGAGTAAATCGTATCTGTTTAATTACATAAAATTAATTAATGTTGTTTTTATATTTTTGGTGAACAGTTTATTCGGTCAATCATCTCATAGTATAAATCTTTTTTTAGCCAATGAAAACTGCGAAAAAGGATCCGCAGGAATTAATATTGATAAATTAGCAACTACTGATACTTTATTTATAAAATGGAGTAATGGCCAAACAGGAGTTAACTCAATCAATGAGTTACTTTCAGGAAACTATTCTGTAAATGTTATAATTAAACATTTTATTGACACTACCATTGCTTTTAAAATTGAGAAAGAGGAGTGTACGGTAATAATTTCAAATCATTTTACTCCTAATAGCGACAACTATAATGACTATCTTCAAATCGCAAATGTCATTAATTTCCCAAAATTTGAATTACTAATTTTTAATAAGTGGGGACAAAAAGTTCACCAACAACAAGAAAATTATTCTCCTTGGGACGGCAACTGGAATGGAAATGCCGTACCCGATGAAACTTATTACTATGTTTTTTACTTTAACTCTGAGAATAAAAATAAATTTTTAAAAGGACACATAACGTTAATTAGATGAGAAAAAATTACATATGTTTTATTTTTTGTCTTTTGATAATCAAGTTACATTCTCAACAAACAACTCAATACACACAATTTATTTTTAATAAAATTGGATATAATCCAGCTTCATCAGGTTTATCACTAAATTCCAAATACGAATTAATTTTTGGTGCTAGAAGCCAATGGCTGGGGTTTTCTAATAATCCAACATCAGGGTTTATTTCTTATAACTATAATTTTATACCCCAACATGGTTATACTAAATGGCATAATATCGGTATGTATATAGATCACGATCAGGCAGGCGATTTATCTCAAGATAATTTATGGCTGTCTTATGCATTTCATTTATTAGTCTCAAAAAAAACAATTATGTCGTTTGGAGTATTTGGCGGAATTAAACATTTTAATTTAAGCACAAGCAATTTAGACAAATCAGATCCGGCAATAGCAAAAAGTAGTAGTTCTGTTTGGGCATATCCAAATATCGTTCCCGGAATAAGAGTCACCAATAAAAAAATGTTTATTGATCTGTGTTTTCAAAATGTAACTATTAACAGAAAATCTGGCTTCGGCGGACAAATTGGTTCACCCTCTAAATTGTTTCCACACTACACTTTAAATACCGGTTATAAATTTAAAATTAACGACCTTGACAATCTTGTTGCAGCAGTTAATCTGCACAGCTCACTTTTTAGCTTGCCAAGTGTTGAAATAAATATTATTAATTACTATAACAAACGCTTTGCTTTGGGCGCTAGTTTAAGAAGTAAAAATTTCATTTCAGCAATTTTACAATTCAGACTTCAGCATAATCTTAGTGTTGGTTTTGCCTATGATCTTTCAATAAACAAAACCCGACAAATTGCGCCTAGCACCGCAGAAATTATGATTAGTTTATCGCCGCTATTTGGCGGGGAGATCGTTGATAGAAAAGCAAAACTAAATGTGACAGAATGTACTTTTTAATTCATTCTGTTATTTTCCATTTATAAAAATATTTTATTGACTTTTAACTCTTTAAGTTGAAAATAATTCTATTTTTTATTAATGCATAAGATTATTATGTATATTTGTCTTATGCATACAGTCAAAAACATAAAAAAATTATGATTTACTCCTCAGAATTAATAAAAGGAACTCTCAAAACAATAGTTCTAAAATTGTTAGCTGACAATAAAAAAATGTACGGCTATGAAATTTCGCAAAAAGTAAAAGAGTTAACATTAAATAAAATTCAAATAACAGAAGGGGCGCTTTATCCAACTTTACATGCGTTAGAAGATGAAGGTTTAGTTACTGTTGAAACTGAATTTATTGGAAAGAGAGTGCGTAAATATTATAGCTTAAGTAGCTCAGGAAAATCTAAAACTAAAGAAAAAGTTAATGAGTTGGCAGATTTTATGAACACTATGAAATTTTTACTTGATATAAAAACTAAAACAGCATAGGTGTATAAACTGAGCGATAAACAAATTGATTTTATACTTGACGATATAAAAACTCGAGGCATTGAGATGGAGAGCCTCCAATTAAGTATACTTGATCATGTATGTTGCATAATTGAAGAACATTTGGAAGAAAACGGGGACTTTGAAAATTTCTATAAAAAAACAATTGCCTCTTTTTACAAGGACGCCTTATGGGAAATTGAAGAAGAAACAATTAATTTATTAATCTATAAAAACTACTACACTATGAAAAAAACAATGATTATTAGCGGAATTTTTTCTGCAGTTTCCTTAAGCACTGGTATCATTTTTAAATTTATGTATTGGCCGGGAGCGGCTGCATTTATTGTTCTTGGAATACTTGCCGCTAGTTTGATATTTTTGCCCTTGATGTTTACCATAAAAGCTAAAGAAAAACAGACTGTAAAAGATAAATTTATAATTATTACTGGTGCTATTGTATCGATACTAACAAGCCTATCTATTTTATTTAAAATCATGCACTGGCCCTATGCAAACATTATGGGAATATGTTCTATTCTTATTATGATATTTATTTTTTTACCAATTTACTTTTTTACCGGCATACGAAATCCAGAAACAAAAATAAACACAATTACCTCATCCGTGCTGATAATTTTGGGTTGCGGACTACTTTTAACACTCATCCGATCGCCCAGATCATCCTACGTTACAAATGTTAGAATTACCCATGATTATATACTAAGCCAACAAGTATTAAAAACAGAAATGCAATTATCACTTAAAAAACATGACACAACAATCACAAATAATTTAATTAATGAAACCGCTAATAAGATTGTTTTAAATATAGAAAATCTTAAATCATTTATTTTAGAAACAGAAACCGGTTATAAAACAATAGATAATAACTTTGAAAAAAAAGGGATTGTAATTGAAGAGCATGGCTACAACGAAAACCCATTTTATTCTGACGCAAATACATTTAAGAATTACGAATTACTTCGCAATCAAATTAACACATACAATAACTTGCTAAAATCAAACGTAACTGAATTAATTCATAGCATTCCAATACAAAACACATTTATAGATGTTTTAAACCCTAACAAATTTAAAAGCTATACAACCACAAGTATGTTGAATCAGATGACACATTTACAATTACTTATTTTACAAAATCAAATAACGCTTAATTCATAAAATAAAAAAGCTGGTGCACTGGTGCAACAGCTTTTTGAAATTTAAAAATATAATAGATTTACCTAAGCCAACATTTCTTTTACCAGCGTAGAAACTAATTTGTTGTCTGCTTTACCTGCAAATATTTTAGACGCTGCACCCATTATTTTACCCATATCAGCCGAGCCGGTTGCGCCAACTGAAGCAATAATTTTTGAAAGCTCGGATTTTATCTCATCTTCTGTCATTTGCTTGGGTAAAAAACTTTCCATAATATTTGCCTGAGAAAGTTCTTCTGTCTCTAAATCAGGCCTGTTCTGATTTTTATAGATATCTGCCGATTCTTTCCGTTTTTTAACTTCCTTTTGCAGAGCTTTATTTACCGATTCGTCTGTTAATCCTTCTGGTGATGTTTTTAATAATAATATAACTGATTTTATAGCACGCAATGCCTCTAATCGTTTAGAATCTTTTGCAAGCATTGCTGTTTTAATTTCATTATTAATCGTTTCTTCAATATTCATATCTTATCTTGTTTAAATTAATATTACAAAAATATACTTTAATTATTACCTGCAGTTTACTTTAGAGCAAATAAAAACCGCAGACTTCACGAGAAAGGCAGAACAATACTACCCAACGGAAATCTGCGGTCTTAAAATTAGTTTGTTAGTGACAAACAGAAATTTTTCCCGATTTAAGCGATTTATTTTCGGAACCAATAATGCTGTACATATATAAACCTGTTGAAAAATTTGAAACATCGAGTTTTAATTTTCCTTCATTAAAATCTTGAGATGCTATTAAATTTCCGGTAACGTCGTAAACCATAACAAATTTAGCCTCTATACTCTCAGTCACAAAATTCACATTTGCAGTTGATGGATTAGGGAATACTTGTAAATCAACAACTTTACCATTGTTAGTTGTTAAGGCTGTTGTAACAGCAGGCTTCTTTCTTGAAACAACGGTTTGAGTTTGTGTACCTGCCAATGGTGCAACTACAGTTGCTGTGCTAATACTAAATAAAGCTTCTTTTGTACCTAAATTGTAATAATCATAATTTTTTTGAGTTACAGAACCAGAACCAAGCTGTACAGTAAAATTAAGAGTTTGGGTAGTTACCACTCTATATACACTGGTATATGTACCATTTGGAATAACCAAAGTTCCCTGGCCATCAGCAATGGTGTTGCTATTTCCGGTAAACGGACCTGTTTGTGATAAGGCAGGAATACTAATACTACCTGAAGTTGCAGAAGTACTTGAGGTATTTAAACTCATTGGGTAAGCTGCTACAATTGCAGGTGCAGAGTAAATTAAATTCGCAGCTAATCCGCTTACTAAAATATTTCCGCCCCAATATTTTAAATCAGAAGCAGAAGATTTGTAATAAGACAAATTATTTGTAACAGATCCTAATTGAACTCCAGGAATAGGGTAAGATGTATTCGTGTTGGCTGTGGCTGTGTAATTATTAATAACGCTACTATGAGTTAAAATAGTTGAAAAATTCCACAATACTCCTGAACCTGATGCTCCAGGGTTAATTGCTGTAGAATCACATTGCCAAGTTGAAAACATATCTCCGGCTGCTGGAGAATGATTCGCATTTGTTAACTGAGCATTTAGTGACATTCCTGCCAAAAACGCAATAAAAGAAAAATAAATTTTTTTCATAAAATTAAATGTTTAGTATTTCCCCAAAAATATAAAAAAAAAGTCTTTGTAATATTTTTTATAGTTAATTAATAAAAAAAGTCATCCATTTATGAATGACTTTTTTACATTTTTTTTAAAACTACTATTAATGTAAAACAGTAATTTTTCCGGTTTTTAATAGTTGATTGTCAGCGCCCGTCACATTAAAAATATCCATGCCATTCGCATAATCAGATACATTTAAAGTTAATTTACCATCTGTAAATAATTTAGATTCAATTAACTTGCCACTTACATCATAAATAAACACATGTTTAGCACTTTTATTTTCTGTATTAAAATTTAATTGAGTAGTAGCCGGATTTGGATAAACTAACAAATCACTTATTAATTGAACATTTTCTTTTACTCCAACTGGAGATGGCATCAATCTGTTAACTACCGTTTGCGTTGATGGTGCACCAAAAGCAGGAACGTTTAAAGTTGATGTTGATATAGTAAATAATGACGACTTAAAATTGGCCGAGTAATAATCGTAATTCATTTGCGTAACCGTTCCATTTGCAAGGGCCGTAGTAAATTCTATTGTTTGTGTGGTTACCACTCTAATAACGTTTGTAAATGTACCAAATGGCAAGATAACTGTTCCTGTAGCATCGGCTATTACCCCGCTGTTTCCAATAAAAGTTCCATTTAAAGAAAGTGGTGAAGAAACATTTATTGTACCGCCTGTAACCGAAGAGCTGGTAGAATTTAAACTCATCGGATAAACAGCAGAGACTGCGGGTGAAGTATAAATTAAATTTCCACTAACCGGACCCGCGGTAATGTTTCCGCCCCAGTATTTTAAAAACGACGAACTGGTTGTATAGTAAGAAATATTATTAATTGATGAAGCCACAGTTATTCCAGGCACCGGATAAGGATTTACAGTTGATGTGGGCATAGCTGTGAAATTATTTACTATTGCCGTGTGAGCCACAACACTTGAAAAATTCCAGCTAACACCTGTTCCTGAAGCACCGGGTGAAACTCCTAATGAGTCGCACTGAACAGTGGCAAATTGCTCTCCTGAAACTGGCGAATGATTAGCTTCAGTTAATGTTTGCGCATTTAACGCTAAACCCAAAACAACAAATAAACTTAACGCATAAATTTTTTTCATAAAACAATTTAATTAAATATTTAAACAAAAATATAAAAAACTAGTGAATAGTTTTATGCTGTAATTGATGGAAATTATTTTATCAAGAATGAACTGTCTCCAAAACTCAAAAATCTGT
>CANFQR010000038.1 GCA_947449125.1 Bacteroidota bacterium
ACAATAAATCCATCCGGATTTGCCTTTTGCATAGCGTAATATCCAATCTCTATAGGAAAACTAATTCTACCCACATTATAAGAATAACCCAATCTGGCCGAAAGTCGCAATTTATCAATACCAACAGGTTGTTTTAAAAATTCATTGTTATAATCTATCAAGTAATTTTGATCGTAAAACACATCAACACCCGCGCTAAATTTATGCGTGTTGCGGAGGTTTCTCTGATAGGTTAATGAAAACACAAACGTATTCAATTCTTTGGTGGCAATTTCTCGCTGATTAAAACCAATTGCAGTAAAAGCCATAATTTCATTTTTTGATTTAACATTACTGTTTGAATCTAATTTTAAAACATCAGAAGTTTCTTTTTTATAAGGAATTAAATAATTTAACCCGGCATTTAAACTCACTACATTTAATCCTAGATTTGGATTTTTAAATTTACCGTTACTTGCATGTGTAAAGGCAAATCCAGGTTCAAAGCGCAATTTTTTTGTTAGTTGAAAATGCCAAAACCATTTAAACTGAACAAAGGAATTTAGATGGCTACCAATGGCAATGTTCTTTCTATTTTCATATAAATCAAAACGTTTGGTAATATAGGTTGCACCCCAGCACAAACGCAAAATTAACCTCGATTTTTTTTCAATTTTGTTTAACGGAATTTCGGCATATGGCGCTAAAACATATGCAAAACCAAGCTGCTGAGGGTTTTTAAAATCAATACACTGAAACGAAATACCAACATCGGGTTTATTGTTTTCCAAATGCCATAATTTATTGCCCATGGTTGGCTTAGAAATATTTAATTCATATATGCTTGGATAACCTCTAACCAAATGACCAATACTTGTACGATGAATTAAAATAAATCCCTGATTTAAGCCGGCTTTAATTTGCCAATCTGGGTTTGCAGTAATTCCATTTTGAGCCGTTAAACCCGAAAACAGAAAAATTAAAACTACAAGTATAATTTGTCTAAAAAACACCGCACTAAAAATAAGAAAAATTAAAGATGCTTTATTTTTATTACAGGTTTAATTAAAAGTTAAATTAAACTGCTCATCAAAAAAACTAGGGTAAATAAGTTATTACAACAATAAAATTAAGTTAAATAAACTGCTTATGGCTCCAAAAAAAGTCTGTAAAAATTTTAAATTGTTAAATTTGCAGCGGTATGGACAAACGCGCAGACGCATTCTTAAATCTATTAAAAATAATGGATGAACTCAGGGAACAATGCCCATGGGATAAAAAACAAACCATTGAAAGTATAAGGCATTTAACCATTGAAGAAACGTTTGAATTGAGCGACGCTATTTTAAAAAATGACACAAACGAAATAAAAAAAGAATTGGGCGATATTTTACTACACATTGTTTTTTATTCCAGAATTGCAAGCGAAACCAACTTGTTTACAATTACCGATGTTATTAATAGCCTTTGCGACAAACTTATTTACAGGCACCCACACATATATGGAAACGCTAAGGCTGAAACCGAAGAGCAAGTAAAACAAAACTGGGAACAACTTAAACAAAAAGAAAAGGGAGGAAACTCATCTGTTTTGTCCGGAGTTCCAAATAGTATGCCTGCGTTGTTAAAAGCATACCGTATTCAGGAAAAAGCCCGTGCCGTTGGCTTTGACTGGGAAAAACCGGAGCAAGTATTTGAAAAAGTAAAAGAAGAGTTAACTGAATTTGAAGTAGAAGTAAAAAATAAAAACCAGCAAGCCGCCGAAAAAGAATTTGGCGATGTGTTATTTTCACTTATAAATTATGCACGCTTTTTAAATATTAATCCCGAAGATGCTTTAGAACAAACCAATAAAAAGTTTATTAAACGTTTTGGCCACATGGAAGCCAGGGTAAAAGAACAAGGCAAACAAATTGCAGATTGTAATTTAGAAGAATTAGATAGCTACTGGAACGAAGCAAAAAAAATTAAAACTTGAAACTTTTATTAAAACATAATCTCCTTTTTTTACTTATTTACCTGTTAATACTGGGTATAGCTGCTTTTTTTTTACTGCAATACGATAAAGTTACCATACATCTTCAACTGAATAAACTGGTAGGTAATGCAATGATTGACAGTTTTTTTAAATATGTAACCCATCTTGGAGACGGCATATTTGCTGTGATAATTGGATTAATTGTTTTATTTAAAAATATCCGAAACGGATTATTTTTATTGGCATCCTACATCGTATCCGGATTAACAACATCGTTCTTGAAAAATTTTATTTACGACCATGTCAACCGTCCGCATTTTGTATTTGGTTACTTTATACAAAATATAAAATTAAACTATATTGAAGGAGTTGAAATGGTTGGACAAAACAGCTTTCCGAGCGGACACTCAACTACGGCATTCGCGGTATTCACGTGTCTCGCGTTAATTACAAATAATATGATTATGAAAATTATTTTTTTAACACTTGCTTTATTAACGGCTTTCAGCAGAACTTACTTATCACAACATTGGCTAGTTGATATTACGATTGGTAGTTTAATCGGCACTCTATTTGCTTTTATTTTTTATTATATCATCATTTATCAAAACAGGTTTAACAACTTAAACAAACCTCTTTTTAATTATAAAAACAATTGATTTATAACATTAAAAATAACGGCTTAATTATTTTTTTAATTGCAATTATTTCGGCAATTATTTTTATTCCTTTTATTGGTAATTGTCCGCTTTTTGATTGGGACGAAATTAACTTTGCCGAGTGCGCACGCGAAATGGTAGTATCGGGTAATTATTCTCATGTTCAATTAAACTACAGACCATTTTGGGAAAAACCACCTTTTTTTATTTGGCTGCAGGCATTAAGTATGAATGTGTTTGGAGTAAATGAATTTGCCGCACGTTTTCCAAATGCCTTATGCAGTATTGTAAGTTTAATTTCAATTTATTTAGCCGGAAAAAAATTTTCATCTATCAAATTTGGAGTTGTTTGGAGTTTTATTTACGCATCAACTCTGTTGCCCCATTTATATTTTAAGTCGGGTATTATCGATCCCTGGTTTAATCTTTTTATCATCTTGTCGCTTTACAATTGTATTTCTTTTTTAAATAACCCACAAAGTCAAAAAGAAATTATAAATGCCATATCTGCCGGTGTGTTTTTAGGACTAGCTGTTCTCACAAAAGGACCAGCAGCTTTAATAATAGTAGGTTTAACCTTATTGGCATATTTAATCTGGAGTAAACAATTAAAACTAATATCTAATAAATCATTTATTGTTTTTATAACAACCACATTACTTGTCTCGGGCAGTTGGTTTTTAGTTGAATGGCTTAGCGGTAATGCCAATGTAATTTCAGAATTTATAGACTATCAAATACGCTTATTTCAGACCGAAGACAGCGGTCACAGCGGACCTTTTATCTATCATTTTGTAATTTTATTAATTGGCTGTTTTCCGGCTTCACTAATTTTTATTGGCGCTTACCTACGATATAAGAACTTAACGCCATTTCAAAAACTGTTTCGGAAAATTTTTGTCTGTTTATTTTGGGTAGTTCTTATTTTATTTTCTATTGTAAAAACTAAAATTGTACATTATTCTTCCATCTGCTATTTCCCCTTAACATTTATAGCCACAATAGGCATTGTAAATTATTTTGAAGAATTAAAATTTAATGCCTTACAAAAAATACTTTACTGGGTTATTTCTATTTTAATTACGGTTGCTTTTATAGCACTTAGCTTTATTAGTTTTTTAAAGCCATACATCATTAACAGCGGTTTAGTAAAAGATGACTTTGCGTTACAAAATTTAAATGCTGAAGTAAACTGGAGTGGATACGAATTTATTATTCCATTATTGTTTTTATTAGCAACCGTTTTAATTTTTAAATCAATTCAACAACATAAAATAAAACTGTTATACTATGGTTTAATTTTAAACCTTTTGTTTATTAACGCAATTATTTTAGTTTTTGTGCCAAAAATTGAGCAATATTCACAGCATGCAGCCATAGAATTTTATAAATCATGCAGCACTAAAGATTGTTATGTAGAAACGCACGGATTTAAAAGCTACGCCTACTTGTTTTACTCAAACAGGCAACCAAAACATTACGAAAATAAAAACCAGAAAAAAATAATTGAAGAAATTTTAAATGATTGGGAAAAAAACGGCATTTCTCGATTATCAGGGTATCCGGGCGCTAACCTTTATTGGATGGAACATTACCCAATTGACCGACCAGCCTACATTGTTTCCAAGCAAACCTCTGAGGCTGAACTCCTTTCTAACCCGGAAATAAAAAAACTTTACAGTAAAAACGGATTTAGCTTTTTTGTAAAATTACCAACCGATACTGCCAAATAGTCTATATTTATTTACTGGCACAAAATGTGATTTAAATTAAAACATAATTTGAGAAAATAGCTTATGAGTTTTGGAGACCTATATGAAATAGCAATGAATCAAGGGATTGACGAAGATTCTGACTTTATACCGCTTTTAAGCAGCGAAGATGAAGACACCATGCAAAATGAGAAAATTCCAGAAATTCTGCCAATTTTACCACTTCGCAACACAGTTTTGTTTCCGGGAGTGGTAATTCCAATTACTGTTGGTCGCGATAAATCAATTCAGTTAATAAAAGACTATAATAAGGGCGATAAAACCATAGGAGTTGTAGCTCAAAAAAGCGACACTATAGAGGAGCCTACCGAATTAGACCTTTATAAT
Organism: Bacteroidota bacterium; assembly: GCA_947449125.1. Lineage (GTDB taxonomy): Bacteria > Bacteroidota > Bacteroidia > B-17B0 > Aurantibacillaceae > Aurantibacillus. Next base: position 4,716 of record CANFQR010000038.1, read on the forward strand.
ATTGGCACAGTTGCTCAAATTATAAAAATGCTGCGCATGCCCGATGGAAATACAACCATTATTATTCAGGGCAAAAGAAGATTTAAAATTGTTGAATTTACTCAAACAGAACCTTATCATAAAGCTGCTGTGGTGCCTTTTGACGAAATTAAACCACCAAAAACAGATAAAGAATTCAATGCCATCATTTCAAATTTAAAAGAAACATCAGTTCAAATAGTAAAAATATCACCAAATATTCCGAGCGATGCAAGCTTTGCCATAAACAATATTGATAGCCCTACTTTTTTGGTAAACTTCATTTCATCAAACATGAATGCCAAAACCGAAGACAAACAAAAAATGTTGGAGGTTGCTAACTTAAAAGAAAGAAGTTTACTTGTACTCGAAAATTTAAATAAAGAATTTCAACTACTTGAATTAAGAAATCAAATCCAGAATAAAACTAAAATGGATTTGGATAAGCAACAGCGCGAATATTTTTTAAATCAGCAAATTAAAACCATTCAGGAAGAGTTAGGTGGGAATAATTTTGAACAAGAAATTAATGGCTATTTAGAAAAAGCCAAATCAAAAAAATGGAGCAGCGAAACAAAAGAAGTTTTCGAAAAACAAATTGCAAAACTTCAGCGCATGAACCCCAACGCGGCCGAATATGGTATTCAAACCAATTACGTAGAACTTTTATTAGAATTGCCATGGAACGAATTAACTGAAGACAATTTTGATTTAAAACACGCGCAAGCAATTTTAGATGAAGACCATTTTGGATTAGAAAAAGTTAAGGAACGCATCATCGAACATCTTGCTGTTTTAAAACTAAAAGGCGACTTAAAATCTCCTATCATTTGCCTCTACGGACCTCCGGGTGTTGGTAAAACATCACTAGGAAAAAGCATTGCAAAAGCCTTAAACAGAAAGTACGTGCGCATGAGTTTAGGCGGATTAAAAGATGAAAGCGAAATTCGCGGACATCGTAAAACTTATATTGGCGCCATGCCTGGACGCATTCTTCAAAACCTAAAAAAAACACAATCATCCAACCCTGTTTTTATTTTAGACGAAATAGATAAAGTAGGTAATGATTTTCATGGCGACCCTTCGTCTGCATTATTAGAGGTGCTTGACCCTGAACAAAACTCAACATTTTATGATAATTTTCTAGAATTAGATTACGATTTAAGTAAAGTAATGTTTATTGCAACTTGTAACAATTTAGCAAGCATTCAACCTGCTTTACGCGACCGAATGGAAATTATTGAAGTAAATGGCTACACCGTTGAAGAAAAATTAGAAATAGCAAAAAGACATTTAATACCAAAACAAATAGAAGAAAGCGGTTTGAAAAAATCGCAGTTAAAAATAAACGATAAAGTTTTAGAATTTTTAATAGACACCTATACTGCTGAAAGCGGCGTTCGTAATTTAGAAAAGAAAATTTCTAAAATAGCCCGCAACACTGCCGTGCATATTGCCAGAGAAGAAGATGTACCAAAAATAACAGAAGAAAGTGTTGTTAAAATATTAGGCCCATCGCACATTAAAGATAAATATCAGGGTAATGATATTGCTGGTGTTGTTACAGGTTTAGCATGGACGCAAGTTGGCGGCGATATTTTGTTTATTGAAACCAGCCTTAGTAAAAGTAAAGCCGGAAAATTAACCTTAACCGGAAATTTAGGAGAGGTAATGAAAGAAAGTGCCACCTTGGCTTTAGAATATTTAAAAGCTCATCCACATTTAATTGATGCTGATGCGGAAACATTTGAACATCATAACATACACATACATGTGCCTGAAGGTGCTACCCCAAAAGACGGTCCAAGTGCAGGTATTGCCATGCTAACATCTTTAGCAAGTGCTTTTACAAAAAGAAAGGTAAAAAAAGCAATTGCCATGACCGGAGAGATTACGTTACGCGGCAAAGTGCTGCCAGTTGGAGGTATTAAGGAAAAAATTTTAGCAGCAAAAAGAGCCGGCATTAAAGAAATTATTTTATGTGCTGATAACAAAAAAGACATCGACGATATAAAGCCAGATTATTTAAAAGGACTTAGTTTTCATTATGTAAGTCAAATGGAAGATGTACTTAAAATAGCTTTATTAAAAGAAAGAGTTAAAGATTAACAACTAGTTAAAAAAAGCAAATGAATAAAATTTATTTTCTTTCATCGTGCGACACTTGCAGACGAATTATTTCGGAGTTGAATTTAAAAGAAAAAAATCTTGTTTTTCAAGATATCAAAACTGAAAAAATTACAATGCATCAATTAAAGGAGCTTAAAAAATTATCTGGATCTTACGAAGCCTTATTTAATAAAAAAGCCCGTAAATACAAAGATTTAAACCTAAACGAAAAAAATCTTAACGAAGATGATATGGAAAAGTGTATTCTAAATGAATACACTTTTTTAAAACGACCAGTAATAGTTTATAATAACCAACTATTTATTGGCAATACTAAACAAACTATTAATGAAGCTAAAAAACTAATCTTCTAGTTCCGGTTCTTTTTCCGAGCCACGTTTCATTTTTTTATTTCGTTCTTCTTCCCTCTGTTTTTTAAATTGCTCGAATTTTGTTTTTTGTTCTGAAGTTAAAAAAGCGTTAACCGTTGCGTCAAACCTATCTGCGCTTTCTTTGATTTTAGCTCGCAAATCTTTTCTCTCTTCCGGAGTTGTAGAACCTCTCATTTTATCCTGATAAGGCTTATTGGCAACAATGCGTTTTAACGAAGCCGCCTCCCAGTCAGTTTTTTGCTGAGCGTTTAAACCTAGTTTTTTTTCTGCTCTGTCTGCATCTGCCTTTGCGCGCTCTTCGGGTGATAAATTTTTACGCTCTTGTTTTTTTGCTGATGGCATCTTTTTTGTTTCTTGTGCGTTACTTGAAAACGAAGCAACTAAAAGCACAGCTGTAGCTAAAATTATTTTTTTCATATTGTTTGTTTTTTTATTTGACACATCAAATTAGTAAAGGTTTAATTAGAAATAAAAAATACAACTGTTATTTTTATTCTACAAAAAATAACGCTTGAAATGTTTTACTTACATTGATAATTTTTAAATCATGTCTCAAATATCACCGTTAAAGAAAAGTGATTACTTTGCTTGATTCATGCTGGAAATTCATCAACTTTTTCATTGTTAATATTGTGTATTAAACTTTTAGAGGAAATGCAAAAGATTAAAATAACTTACTTGAGCACTGAAATTTTCATTCTTATATCGTTTAAAGGTCTGTCGCGTTTATCGGTTTTAACGCCAGCTATTTTATCTATAACATCTAAACCTTCTACTACTTCTCCAAAAACGGTATAGGTTCCGTCTAAATGAGGAGTTCCGCCATAATTAATATAAGTATCTGTTTGAAAACTGTTAAATCTATATTCTGTAAATTTTTGGTATTCTTTTTTTATGGCTTCTTCTATTTTAAAATTAATTAACTCGGCACTATCTTCCTTAAGTTCTTTTTTTAATCTGGAATAGGTTTGTTTTAAATTTTTTCCTTCACTGCCAATAATAAATTCACGGGCACATTTTGTATAACGATTTTTATTAATTCTATCTTCGTATTTTTTCAAATCTTCAGATGTTCGTTTCTTACCCATAACAATATAAAATTGAGATGCACTCGATTCAAATTTCGGATTTATGTCATCAGCCTCTCTTGCAGCGGCCAAACAACCACGTTTATGAATTAATTTTGGGTTAAATTCAGCAGGTATAGTATAGCCTATATCTCCATGCCCCAATGAATCGCCAGATTTAGCAAGTTTACTTAATGGGTCGCCGCCTTGTATCATGAAGTTATTAATAACTCGGTGAAACAATAAGGAATCAAAGAAAGCCTGATTAACCAATTTTAAAAAATTTGCTTTATGCAACGGCGTTTCTTCATAAAGTTTTAATTTCATGACGCCGTAATTGGTTTCAAGTAAAATAGTTTCTTTACCAAGCGTTTGCGACTTAACTCCAAGTAGAATTAGGTTTAAACTAAAAATTAAAATAATTGTATTTTTCATTTAAAATACTTTGATTATATTTGTTAAGCACGATTAAAATATAAAAATAATCAAAATATGAAACCTCTTGCTATACTAATTTCAGGCTTTTTAGTTGCTTGTTTTTGTTTAACAAACACATCTTGCAAAAAAAATACAGACTGTGTTGCTACTGTTGTTTGCGTTGACTCTACTGGAG
>CANFQR010000039.1 GCA_947449125.1 Bacteroidota bacterium
GTACCGGCATAATTGCTTTAGTGTTAGGAGTTATGGCAGCTTCAATTAAATCGGGATTAATATTAAATGTAGATTCTCTTGGCTCAACAGGAATTGGTATGGCTCCTACATTAGAAACAGCCAGCCAGCTTGCTATATAGGTATTTGAAGGAACAATTACTTCGTCACCTGAAGAAATATTTAACGCTTTTAAAGAAATAGTAAGGGCATCTAAACCATTTGCAACTCCTGCACAATATGTTGTTTTTGAAAATTCAGCGTAATTTTTTTCAAACATTTTTAGGCTATTACCCATAATATACCAGTTGCTATCATAAACACTTTCAAAAGCATTAATTAATTCTGATTTAATTGGGGTATGCATGCCTGCAAAAGAGAGAAATGGTACGTTCATACGAGTTAAATTAATTGCAATAAAGTTAAAATTTTTTTTATCTCTAACATCAACTGCAAAAGATAATACTGCAAATAATTAAATTTACTATTTACAGTATAACTGAATTTTAATTCTCTGTAAATTTTCTTTCTCAGGTTTAATTTCAGGTATAGGTATCGGAATAATTTCCGGGACTTTTGGTTCAGTAACATGTTTATCGGGCTGCGGCTTAATTTCAGGTAAATTAGGTTTGCCGGGTATATTGGGCAGTGGTTTAATTTCAGGTTCTTTTGGCATAATTTTTTATTTCGTATTAAATTGACATTTACAAAACACCATTTATTAAGCTTAATCAATATTATATCTCGCCAATTAATGGGAGATTTAACGTAATTACAACTTTATAATTTTTTATTGCTACCCAATTCTTTTAAACGGATTATATGAGAAAGTAAGGCTTCATTAAATGTCTGCTTTTGATTATAAGCAATACCAAATTCTCTTGCTGTGCGTTCAACAATAGGCGCAATTTTTTTATAATGAATATGACATGTGTTAGGAAACAAATGATGTTCAATCTGATAATTTAAGCCACCGGCATACCAATTAAGCAGTTTGTTTTTAGGTGCAAAATTTGAAGTTGTATTTAATTCATGAACAACCCATTCGCAATTAATTACACCATTTTTATCAGGCAAGGGTTGCTCGGCGCCATCAACTATATGAGCCATTTGAAAAATGGTGCTCATAATAATGCCCGCCATTAAATGCATTAATGAAAAACCAATTAATACTTGCCACCCTTTAAAATCTGTTATTGAGAGTGGTAATACAATTAGAATTGAAAAGTAAATTAGTTTAACAACAATCAATTTTAATATCTCAACAGTAGGTTTATGATTTTGCTCTCGGGTAATTCCTGATTTATTAAACGCTATCAACTGACCAAAATCTGTAACGAGTTTTGATATGGTCATTAATCCATAAAATAAAAAGGCATAAACATACTGGTATTTATGAAACTTTTTTAATGGGGCATGGTCAGATAACCTTAATACAGCTTTGGTTTCTATATCTTGATCGTAACCAAAAATATTTGTGAAAGTATGATGTAAAATATTGTGCTGAATTTTCCAGTTAAAGGTATTGCTACCAAGTAAAAACATGGTTGAAGCAAACAAACTGTTAACCCACTTTTTAGTTGAAAATGCTCCATGTGCCGCATCGTGCATAACCGACATGCCAACTCCCGCTTCGCCAATTCCCATAAGTAGAAACATCAAAAAAAACTGCCACAATTTGAGTTCCTGTGTTAATATAATAACAAAAGGTAAAATGTAAGCAGTAAGTAATACAAGGGCTTTTATATACATTAAACCATTTCCTTTGGTTGAAATACCTTTTTCTTTAAAATAAATTGCAACATTTTTTCTTAACGTACTTACAAATTGTTTTTGAAATATATCGTCAGTACTAAATTTTATTGTTTTCATTAAAATAGACTTGAATCATGTTTTTAAATGATTAAATAATCAAAACTAATTACAATACCCGTTTATAAGTGCCAACTAATTGACCATATCCAATAATATGAGTACTCATTGCTTTTTCGAGGTCAGGCTTGGTTATAGTAGTATTTAGATTAAGTAAATCATCTAAAGCATAAATTTTAAAATAGTAGTGGTGAGTACCCACGGGCGGACAAGGTCCACTGTAATGATGATGCCTAAAATCAGAAATACCCTCAATACCCGGGACAGTATTCTCTTTAATTTTTCCAGATGGTGTAATGTTCCAAACTAGCCAATGTACCCATGTTTTTTCGGGCGCATCAACATCTTCAACAATCAATACCAAACTTTTAGCTTCATGAGGTATATTTTCAATTTTTAAAGGCGGATTAATATTTTCTCCGTCATACGTGTATTTGGTAGGTATATAAGTACTACCTGTAAAAGCATCGCTTGTAACAGTGAGTGTTTTAATATCGGTAGAATATTTAGCTGGTGAGGTAATCATTTTATATTGTTTTAATGAATTAAATCTTAAATTTTAATTGAAAATCCGATAAAAAACTAATCAGAAAAAAGGACGGATATTAAATTATATGTTTATTTAAGAAATCTAGAAAACACAATTCCACAACTTAGTGATTGAAGTAAAATGCCAACGCTCCAATTAAAAACTAAAATAATAGAAATTGGAAATGTACCATATGAAATTAGCATGCCAGGTAATGAAACCAGCCAGTAGATTAAGCCAAAGAACAAACCTTTTACAATCAATTTATCAGTAGGTAAAACCGTTTTTACTAAATTCCACATCCAAGCAAGAATGAGCGCTACAATAAATGGGTGCAAAATCATTAATGACATCAATGGGTCGTTAAACGCTCTGAATAAATTATGATTTTCGTATTCAACTTTAATTTGTGGTACAAAAAATTGAAAAACCCAACCTACACAAACGTTTACTAAAAACATGATTGAACCGGCAAAAAAAACAACTAATATCTTACTCATTTTCAGATTTGATTTTTTATTAAAAAACTGTGCATTTACTTGAAATGAATCAAATAAATACACAGAGTTTAATTTGGATAGATTCTTAAATTACATCGATAATAATTAGAGCAAAAAATAATTATCGTTTCTCGTCAACAACTACAACAAGATATTTTGAACCACTCCAAAATTTTTCCGGGTCAAGAATAACCAATTTATCATAGGATGCACCCATCACAAATTTATAAGAATCGGTAGGATGTGGGGTAACCAAAGTGGCTTTTCTAGCTGAGTTTAAAGGTATTTCGGTTAACATAGTTAAATCAATTTTCACAAAATCATCTTTTTTAAAATCATCATTTAACTCTGTATTTCTTCCAATACCAATAAAACCGCCAGTTTTGTTTATAATTCCTTTTTCCTTTAAATCTTTAGTTTCACCAATAGCATAATAAGCAGTATTCAACAAATCGGTTTTCATATCAGAGGCTTGTTTTTCTTCTTGGTAAGTAACCTTTAATGCGCTAAAGTCAACTTTTAAATTTTCTAACCGTTCTCTTAAGTCAGCAATCTGAAATTCTTTATCAACTAACTGATTATTTAAATTAGTAATGGCAGTTTCTAAATCCTCCATTTTAATTCCTGACTCTTTTAATTTTTTATTTACAGTATACAAATTTTGTTTGTTTTTATTCATTTTGTCGTAAATAAATTGAATGTCGCTGATAATTCTGTCTTTATCAGACTTTTTTAAATCAGAACTTTTCACATTTAAATTCACCATTTTTTCTTTCTCCTTTATCTCATTCAAATTACTTTGAATCTCATTAAATGATTTTAAGAACTCTGTAATGGCTGTTTCTTTGCTGTTAATAACCAATTGTTGCTCATTTAATTTACTGGTCATGTCTTGATTAACCGATGTTAAACTATCTTCTGTTGTAGTTTTTTCTTTTGAGCCACTCTTACAGGCAAACATTAACGGCAGACTTAATAAAACGAAATACTTTTTCATACTTTTTTTTTAAATGATTTATAATTTTTTACAAAATTAATTTGAGTTCGGCTGTTTATCCAATGACTTGTGTCAAGAATAAATGTGAACTACATCAATTAATTTTTAATTTTTTGAAGCGTACTTTTTAATTTATCTAAGAGTACTTTTTCTTTAAAATTTGTATAATAGTAGGCTGCAGCTAATTCTTCGGCAATTTGAAGTGTAACTTTTTTTGTGTGTTCATCAATAGCGGTTTGATGTATTTCTATGAAATCAATAAACGATTGAAACGCGGAGGAAGAATCAATAATTTCTTCATCTAAAAAATCAAATTCAAACTCAGTATAAAAGGCTAAATTAGTTCCGTATTCATCTTGCTGAACTTCGGCGGGAAAAAGTTTATCTTTTACAATTTCTAAAAACTTATTTTTTTCTTTAACAGATATTACATGATCAATATCGGCTATGGCATAAAGCAATTTACCTAAATGAGAATAATAATCTTTCAATTCCATAGTAAAAACAATTATTAAATAATAAATAGAAAAAAGATGTTATTAAATAAAATTTTGATTGGATGTTGGATGAAAATCAAAAAGAGGTTCAGTAATTTTTTCGATTAACACGCCTGAAGAATTAAATTTAAGATGATAAACAGAACTATCGCCACTAATATCAATATCATAGGTGGCCATTCCGTTTTCGCCTTGCAATATTTCTATATTTGAAATTAAATCCTCCTGATAATAAGTTTTTATATACTCATTAATTTTTTGCGGCATGGTATCCGTCAATTTTTTTTTCATCTGTAATTATTTTTTTAATAATTACAATGTTAGAGGCAGATTAAAAAATAAACTATTTAAAAAAGCAATTTAATTGATGATTGACCTCACTCAGAGATTTTAATTTTTAAGATTTTCAAGTTTTTTATAATCAACAATTTTTATAGTTCCGTTCTCAGTTAGAATTAAACCTTCCTCTCTAAAATCGGTTAAATTTCGACTTACCGATTCTGGCGATATACCGGCCAAAGCAGAAATATTTTCTCGGTTTAATGAAAACGTAAAATCTGTTTTACCTTCTTCTTTATATTTTCGGTAAACAAATAACAATGCCTCCGCTACGCGTTTTCTGGCAGAGTTATATGCCAACTTCAATAATTTATCTTCTGCCTCCGCAAGACTGCTAGAAATATATTTTATAAATTTAATAGACACCTCCTTGTTAGAATGCAATAATTGAAAAAAATCGTTACGTGGAATTAATGCAATTTCAGTATTATCTATAGCCATTGCTGATTCTTTATGATTGCCATCTTCAAGCAAAGCTATGTATCCAAAAAAATCGCCACTTTTTTGTATATCTACAATGTACTCCTTACCCCATTCATTAGACTTAAATATTTTTATTTTTCCTGAAACAATAAAATAAAGGTAATTTGGAGAATCACCTTCCATAAAAATCATTTCCTTTCTTCGCACTTTTTTTATGGTTTTATTTCCTGATAGCAAACTAATATCGCCTTGTATTTTAGCTGTGTTAATAAAATCGGTTAACCCATTAATATTTCGCTCGAAATTCTTTTTAAGCAACAAACTTTTTTTTAATCTGGCACTTACAACTCTTAATAAATCATCGCCACTAAATGGTTTTGTGATATAATCATCTGCGCCTAAATCCATCCCCTTTCTAAAATCAGTTCGTTCGGCTTTAGCGGTTAAAAACACAAAAGGGGTTGAAACCATTTCAGGAATATTTTCCAGTGCCCTCAATACACCATATCCATCAAGCTCAGGCATCATTATATCACATAGTATAAGGTCCGGTTTATGCTTACGCGCCAAATCTAATCCTTCTTTTCCATTAGTTGCAGTATATGTTTTATAACCGGCAAGTTCGAGCAGTTCATTTGCATTTTCGCGCATATCTGAACTATCATCAATAATTAAAATTGCATTATTATTTAATTGTGACATAGTAGGTAATGTTTTTACTTTTATTTATTAAACGGTTTGCAATTTTACATACATAACGCAATATTACAAATGACCTTCGTCACAGTTGTTTATTAATGTTAAATTAAAAAATCGCAGTAAAAATAAATAATACCAATTTTTGAATTTTTATAAACTTAACGTTTATATCATACATTAAATAGTAAAAGTTCGCTTACCTAACACCTCCTCTAAATCACTTTTATAAACCACCTCTTTCTCGAGTAAACGTTTAGCTAAATCATCTAATTTATTTCTGTTTAATTCAAGTAAATTTTTTGCTCTAGTATGGGCATCTTCTATGATTTTTCTGACTTCATCGTCAATTAACATCGCTGTAGATTCACTATAAGGTTTTTGTATAGAACTTTCATACTCTCCGGTTGAATCATAAAAACTAACATGACCAATTTTTTTACTTAATCCTAAATTTGCCACCATCATGTAGGCCTGTTTGGTGATTTTTTCGAGATCATCTAATGCTCCAGAAGAAGCTTCGTTAAAAACAATTTCTTCTGCAACTCTTCCGCCCAAAGCGGCGCAAATAAAATCAAAAAACTGAGAATAGGTAATTATCTGTCTCTCTTCAGGTAAATACCAAGCGCCGCCTAACGATTTCCCTCTTGGAATGATTGTTACTTTTTGTAATGAATCTATATTCTTTAAAAACCAACTTACCACCGCATGACCGGCTTCGTGATATGCTATAATGTTTTTTTCAATCGGAGAAATTAATTTAGATTTCTTTTCAATACCCGCCATCATTCTATCAATTGCATCAAAAAAATCTTGTGTATCAATAGATAATTTCTTTTTTCTTGCGGCAATGAGCGCTGCTTCGTTACAAACATTGGCAATGTCTGCGCCAGAAAAACCGGGTGTTTGCGTTGCTAAATAAACTACATCAACGTTTGTATCGATTACTAACGATTTCATATGAACACCAAAAATGGCAATTCGTTCCTGCTTATTTGGCAACTCTAAATAAATATGCCTATCAAAACGACCTGCTCTTAGTAATGCTGGGTCAAGAATATCTGCTCGATTAGTTGCTGCTAAAACAATTACACCCGTGTTTGGATCAAAGCCATCAAGTTCGGCTAGTAACTGATTAAGCGTACTATCTCTCTCATCATTGGCCTGAAAGGAAATAGACTTACTCCTTAATCTTCCTATAGTATCAATCTCGTCAATAAATATAATACTTGGCGCTTTACGCTTGGCTTTTTCAAATAAATCTCGAACACGCGAAGCACCTACACCAACAAACATTTCAATAAATTCTGAACCCGATAACGAAAAAAACGGAACTTCGGCTTCACCGGCCACAGCTTTAGCCATTAATGTTTTACCAGTACCAGGTGCTCCAACCAACAATATACCTTTTGGAATTTTAGCTCCTAACTTTGTGTAATTTTCGGGATGTTTTAAAAAATCTACAATCTCCATTACTTCAACTTTAGCTTCTTCGTAACCTGCCAAATCCTTAAATGTGATGTTAGAATACTTGCCTTTTTCATATAATTTAGGATTAGAGCGGCCAAAATCAAAAATAGTATTGCCAGTTCTGCCAACACCAGAAGTAATTCGTCGAATAATAAAAAACCATAAAAAAATAAATAACAGTATCGGAAAAATCCATGAAAGTAATTTTGGTAAATAACTCTCTCTTTTAACATAATCCACCACAAGTTTATCTTTTTCTAGTAAGCCTGCTTGAGCAGCATCAAGTTTTTTCTCAAACAAATCCACAGATCCAATCGCAAAATAAAAATGCGGACCATTATTTACATTACCCCAAAAGCCAGTTGAAACTGAATTATATTTAGCCTTACGTAAACTTTCTTTTTTAATATATACTTCGGCTATTTCATTATTAACTATGTCAACTTTTTCAACATCATTATCATTTAGCATCTCATGATTAAACTTTTCCCAATTTATTAAAGTTAAATTCGAATTGTTATTAAATAAAAAATAGATAAAAACTAAACCAACAATTACAACAATGTATAGCAAAAATGTAAAAGGATTTGAAGATCTGCTTGTGCCCTCTTCTTCCGAATAATTAGGTGAATTTTGAGAATCAAAATTTGACATATTTAAAATATTAAATAAAATTTATTTTTGGTATTGACTTAAAGGCTCAACCGGAAATTTTTTAATAATTGCTTCAATAGCCGGGTGTATGTCGCGATTAACATTTTTGTAATTATAAATATCAACATCGGTACTTCCCAGCCAAATTAGTTTTTTATTTTTTCGATCATAGACATTTAATGTAATCGAACCTTCTATGTAATTTAAATTCTGTATATAATAATTGGGCGTAAAATAATAAACTGGGTAAGAACGGTAGTAATAATCAAAATGATATGGGTGAAAATAAATACTATGATAATAATACCTATTGTAATAATAAGGCCATGGATTTTGATAAAACAAAGTTTCTTTATTCCTTTTCTGATTCACTATCGTTAATTGTAAGAGAACATCTGGTGAATCTGCATCCAAAATAAAACCACGTTCAAAAAAACATTTACCAAAAAAATTTCGAATATTATTTCTTATAATTTCATTATTATAGGGCCTATTAATCGTATCGGTATTATCTGGTAACCACGCAAACGATTTATAATTAGAAAAATTTATATCATTATCCGTGCTAGTAGCTACATCATAATAAACTTCACAAGCAAAAAATACATTTAAAAAGCATAATATCGAACAACGAATCAAAATTGTTTTCATAATCTATTTGGTAAATATCCATTCAACCTTAACAAAAATATATGACAACAAGTATTGTATGATATGATTAAAACAATAACTCTATACAGAAAACACAAAGGCGGTAATTAAACCGCCCTTGTATAGAATAAGGTTTGTTTCTTAGACAAGCCTTATGACATTTAACCAAATCACTCCGCCTAAATTCACTAATTTCTCTTAGTGTTTCGATTAAAAAAATTACATCTGTTAAAATGTTTAATCTTTA
>CANFQR010000040.1 GCA_947449125.1 Bacteroidota bacterium
GATGTAACAAACCCCGCAACACCAACAGTATGCGCTTTTAGACCGGGAAAGGTAACTACAACTGTTTGGAGGGAATTAAAGACTTACCAAAACTATTGTTATGTAATAAGTGACGACAGCGGCCCGAATAGTTTTCAAATTTTTGACATGCAATATTTACCGGATAGCGTTCATAAGGTTTATGACAGTCAGGCATTGTTTAAAAGAGGTCATACGCTTTGGGTTGATGGTAACAAATTATATGTTGCAGGAATTACCTATAGCAATAATACTACATCAAGTATGAATGTTTACAGTTTAGCCACTCCAACTGCCCCTGTTCTATTAAGAAAATTAAGTCAAGATGCATCATTTATCAGTTATGTTCATGACATGATGCCTGTAAATGATACGGTTTTTGCTTCTTGCGGTAATCAGGGAATGTACGTTTTTAAATACAATACCAATAATACATTTACTCAGTTAGGTTCCTTAACTACTTATTCGGGTTCGGGATTTAACCACAGCAGTGCGTTAACCCCTAATAAACAAACACTGGTTTTTACAGACGAAGTTCCAACAGGAAAACCTATTAAAGTAGCTAATGTTTCTAATCTTGCTAATATTCAGGTTTTGGCTATTACCAATCAATACACTCAAACTACACCGCATAACCCTTTTATGGTTAGTAATAATTTATGTTTTATGGCAAGTTATCAGGATGGTTTACAATTATATAATATTTCATCGCCATCTACTCCCTCTCTGGCAGGATATTTTGATACCTTTTATCAAGGTGGTGGAAATAATAACAACTGGGCTGGCGACGCCTACGATGGATTATGGGGCGCATATCCATATTTCCCTAGTAAAAATATTTTTGCTTTAGACCAAAATAATGGTTTGTTTATGCTTAAGACAAATTTATATCAAAATCCCTTACCAAATTTTAATATTCCTGCATCCATTTGCTCAGGTGCAACTTTAAATATAGTAAACACAAGTACATTTACTACTGGCTACTCATGGACAATTAACGGAGGATCCCCTGCTACATCAACATTAAGTAATCCAACAGTTTTATTTTTATCAGCCGGTGTTAAAACCATTACTTTGTTGGCATCAAACGCCACAACAACAACCGCTGTCATGACTAAAACAATTAATGTTACCAATAACATTACATCAATAACAAGTTCAACAAATACCTCATGCGGAACCTGCAGCACGGGCATTGCATCTGTAGTTGCAAGTGGCGGGAATTCGCCATATACTTATACATGGAGTCCTTATGGTGGAAACAATTCAACAGCCATTAACCTTGGGGCAGGATGTTACACCGTAACTGTAAAAGATGCCAATGCTTGTAGTACAATATCATCAACCTGTATTGGATTTATTTCGGGAATTGAAAAACTTACTAACGATAATTCTGAAATATTAATTTACCCAAATCCTGCAAATTCAAAATGTACCATTGAATACTCCGGAAAGGTATTTAATTATTCTGTATACAATAATCTTGGACAGTTAATTTCAGAAAATAATAATATTAAAAACATTACTGTTATTGACTTAAATAATTTCCCTAAAGGGGTTTATTTTATTGAAATAGAAACTGGTAAAGATAAATTCAGAAAAAAAATAGTGTTAGACTAAACACAAAACTAAATTTCAGCAACATTATTTAATTTCATAAATCAACATGTTTACTAAAAATTCAAGAATTGGTATTATAGGCAGCGGCGCTATGGGAAGCGGAATTGCTCAAGTTGCCGCAACAGCATCGCACAGCGTAATTGTTTACGACAACAATCAAAACTCACTTGCCAAAGCTGAAAATAATTTAAAAACATCCCTCCAAAAATTAGTCGAAAAACAAAAAATAAGTCAGAATAAACAAAGTGAAATTTTATCGAACATTAATTTTGTTTCGTCCTTGAGTGAACTTTCAAATTGCGATTTAGTTATTGAAGCCATTGTAGAAAATTTATTAGTCAAAAAAAATGTTTTCTCCGAAATTGAAAAATTAGTGAAAGACACCTGTGTACTTGCAACAAATACTTCTTCACTGTCTGTTACTTCAATAGGTGCAGCCTGTACAAATGCAAATAGAGTTATTGGCATTCACTTTTTTAATCCAGCCACATTAATGCCTTTGGTTGAAATAATTCCAGGTGTAGCAACTTCATTAAATATTACAACAGCATGCAAAAATTTAATTGACAGTTGGGGTAAAGTAACCGTTATTGCTAAAGATACTCCAGGCTTTATTGTTAACAGAGTTGCAAGACCTTTTTATAGCGAAGCTTTAAGAATTTATGAAGAAGGCATTGCCAATATGCCAACTATTGACTGGGCAATGAAAGAAGTTGCGGGTTTTAAAATGGGTCCTTTTGAATTAATGGACTTAATTGGTCACGATGTTAATTATATTGTAACCGAAACCGTTTGGACACAATTTTATTTTGACCCAAAATTTAAACCATCCATCTCTCAAAAACGTTTATTGGAAGCAGGATTTTTAGGTAAAAAAACAGGTAGAGGTTTTTATGACTATACTGAAAATTCAATCAAAGAGGAACCTACTAAAAATGCAGACATTGCAAAAACAATTGTGAAGCGTATTTTATTTATGCTTATTAATGAAGCTGCGGATACACTTTACCTCAACATAGCCTCAAAGGAAGACATAGATTTAGCTATGACAAAAGGCGTTAATTACCCTAAAGGTTTACTAAGATGGGCAGACGAGCTAGGTATTGATTTAATTGTAAAAGAACTTACTGCCCTTAAAGATTTTTATGAGGAAGACCGTTACAGAATTAGTCCGCTGCTAAAACAACATTTTATAATGAAGAAAAACTTTTATTAGTTGAGCATATTAAACTCGAAAAAAAATCTGGCGGATTTAATCATTATAACATAAAAAATTTGCCTGATAAATTCATTTTTCTTATTTTTGGTTAAATACTCAAGTAATGAAAAAACAATATTTATTATTTTCAGGAATTGCTTTAATTGCCTTAAGCATCATTTTTTCTTGTTCTAAGAAAAATAACGATAGCATTACACCTACTTATAAAGAAGATGCCACAGGAACCGGAGGAAATCCAAATGCTAATAACCAAACTGTTACAGGAACCTCAACCTTAACAAATCCTGCTACTGCTAATTCAAATTTAGTGGTTGGAGGTAGCGGATGGAGCAATCCAACCTGTGTTTCAACAAATAGTATTACTTTAAAAGGATATAACGGTAGTGTTGAAGTAACCTTAAATTTCTTAACGCCTCCTTCAACAGGAACTTACGCTATTGCAGCTAACCCAAGCACGAATGCCGTATCAATGACCGTTCTAAATGCACCAAATCAACCATCAGGAATTGTTTGGTATGCAAAGTCAGGTAATGTTGCAGTAAGTACTACTACATCTGCTATACAAGCATCTTTTAACGGTATTATTTGCACACAACAAACTTTTAATTTCCCTACCGTTGGGGTGAGTGGTAATTTAGGTTGCAACTAAAACATATTTTATTTCTATTAAAAGAGCAGGCTTATGTCTGCTTTTTTTATTTTTACAATGTTGTACAAGCTAAAAAAAATATCTCTTTTTATTTCTAATAATTACAAGCTAGATTATAGGGCATTAGCAATAATGCGCATTGGAATTGCACTGATAATTATTACCGATATTTTAATAAGAGGAAGCGATTTAACAGCGCATTATACCAACGAAGGTTTATGGCCAACCAATTTGATTCATAATTTTGGATGGAAAACAGGTAACTGGTCTATACATGAATTTAGCGACACTTATTATTGGGCTTTTACAATTTTTTCTGTTCACTTTATTTTAGCCCTTTGTCTTTTAATAGGATTTAAAACCAGATTGATTACACCATTACTATGGCTTTTAACTATCTCACTTCACAACCGGAATTTATTTGTACAACAAGCTGGCGATGATTTATTAAGACTTGTTTTATTTTGGGGAATATTTTTACCATGGAATTTATTTTATGCCATTGATGCAGAAAAAAACAAAGTAACCGTTAAACAAAATGTATTAGCAAATTTAGGATACCTATTTTTAATTTCATCGGTTTATTTTTTCACCGTTAATTTAAAAAATAGCAACGAATGGAGGCATGATGGTACAGCAATTTATTACGCTTTAAGTTTAGAACAAATACGTTTGCCTATTGGCGATATTTTATATGAATTTCCTTTTATAATGAAACTACTTACCTGGTTTGTTTTTTTAATTGAATTGCTAATTCCTCTATTAATCTTATTGCCGTCAAAAAAAGGAAAACTAAGATTTGCAGCTTTTATTTGTATACTTATTCTGCATACAGGAATAGGCTTAACACTTTACGTTGGTTTATTTTTTATTATAAACATAGTTACTGCAATTGCATTAATTCCCGAATCTGTTATCTATAAAATTCAAAGCAAACTAAATATAACACCAAGAAAAAAGGATATACTCACACCTAAAAAATCAGTTATAAAACAACTAACAAACTATATATGTATTCTTGTCATCATTACTTGTATGACCGTAAACTTAAGTACTGTTAAGTGGTTTAGTTATACGTTTAAAAATGAAATGTGGATTCCGGTTAATATGTTTCGTTTTGATCAATATTGGGGTATGTTTTCGCCAAGTATTTTAAAAAAAGATGGCTGGTTTGTATATCATGGCATGGATTCTATAGGAAGACAATGGGATTTATACCGAAATAATGAATATGTTGAATATAAAAAACCAAAACATATTGTTAAAATGTATAAAAATGATCGCTGGCGAAAACTAGCCGAAAATATGCAAAATGACAACTATACTTTTTTAAGGCCTCTTTTCTGCAGGTATATCATAAAAAAATGGAATTTAGAACATCCCGATAAAAAAATGAATATGCTGAATTTGTACTTTATTGAAAAAGAAAATTTAGCAAATTACAAAACGAGTGAAGTCACCAAAAAATTATTTTGCGTTTGCAATGACAATTAACTTTCATCAAATAAAAAATTTTGTACGCCATTTTTTTACGGCAAAAAGAAATGGACATGGTGTGCACTCGCCATTTGCATACCAACTGTGTGAAGAAGTTTTTTACAACAAAAATAAATTTTACTATTTTGAAGAACTAAACACTATAAGAAATTTACTGTTAACTAACGAAACTGAAATAACTGTTGAAGATTTTGGTGCAGGTTCTAAAACTTTTAATTCTAACAACCGAAGAATTAACGCACTTGCAAAAAACGGAATCAGCACCAATAAACAATCTGAAATACTTTTTAAACTCCTAAATTTTCTAAATTGCAAATCCAGCATCGAACTGGGAACTTCACTAGGATTAAATACGCTTTACTTAGCTTTAGCTAATAAATACGGTGAGGTTAAAAGTATAGAAGGAAGCAAAAATTTATTTGACTTTGCAACATCACTTTCAGAAAAAAATAACATCCATAACATAAAATTTATTCATTCAACATTTGATAAAGCTTTACCTATGTTGTTAACTGAAATAAATTCGCTAGACTTTTTTTATGTGGATGGTAATCATACTTATGAGGCAACAATAACCTATTTTAAACAAGCGTTAACTAAAAAAAACAATCAAAGCGTGTTTGTTTTTGATGATATTTATTGGAGTAAAGAAATGACTGAAGCGTGGCGTTTCATAATTAATCACGAGGAAGTAACATTAAGTATTGATGCATTTTATTTTGGGTTTGTTTTTTTTAGAAAGGAAATATCCTCAAAAACAAATTTGAAATTTTATATCTAACCAATTACTCTAAAAATACTATATCTTCGAAAAATAAATCACTCCAAATTATTCATTTATCATTTTTTCGAAATCATCTTCGTTAATTATTTTTATTGCCAAACTTTGTGCTTTCTTTAATTTTTCAGGCCCCATATTATCACCGGCTAATAAATAAGATGTTTTACTGCTTATAGAACTTGAATTTTTTCCGCCATTAAACTCTATCAATTCTTTTAGCTGGTCTCTGCTGTGTTTATTGAACACACCACTAATTACAAATGTAAATCCGTTTAATTTATTGCTGCCTGCCTTTTGTTGCTCTTGGGTTAATTCTAATGTTAGACCGGCATTTTTCAAACGGTTAATCATATTCCTATTAATTTCACTTGCAAAAAAATCAAGTATACTTATAGCAATAACCTCACCTACCTCATCGGTTTCGAGCAATTGTTCTTTAGTTAATTTAATTAACGCTTCGAGTGATTTTACTTTTTTTGCAATTTTTTTTGCAGTAGTCTCACCAACATGTCTTATCCCAATAGCATACAATACTCGCTCAAATGGTACTTGTTTACTAGCTTCTATTCCTTCCAACAAATTAGTTGCAGATTTTTCAGCCATGCGTTCTAATGGCAACAGCTGCTCCTTTTTAAGTTCGTATAAATCGGCAATATCCTTTATCAATTCTGCTTTAAACAATTGGTCAATAGTTTCACTTCCCAAACTATCAATGTTCATGGCCTTACGTGATGCAAAATGTTCTAATCTGCCTTTTACTTGAGGCGGACAAGCAGAATCATTAGGACAAAAATGATTGGCCTCTCCTTCTACTCGTTTTAATTCGGTATTACATTCAGGACATTTTGAAATATAATTTGTAGGCTGTGAATTTGCTTTCCGCTTTGTGAAATCAACGCCTATAATTTTAGGAATTATTTCGCCTCCTTTTTCTACAAAAACAACATCGCCAACTCTCACATCTAATTTTTCAATAATGTCAGCATTGTGCAATGAAGCGCGCTTAACAACAGTGCCACCTAAAGCCACCGGTTTTAAATTAGCCACAGGAGTAATTGCTCCGGTTCTACCAACCTGATACGTTATTTCTAATAATTCTGTTGAAACCTGTTCTGCTTTAAATTTATAAGCTATTGCCCAGCGCGGAGATTTAGCTGTAAAGCCAAGCTGTAATTGCTGCTTATAGTCGTTAACTTTAATTACAATACCGTCGATGTCAAAAGGTAATTTATACCTTTCTTTATCCCAATAATCAATAAAATCAATAACTTCATTTATATTATTAAGTAGTTTAGAGTGCTTACTGATTTTAAATCCCCAACTTTTAGCGGCATTTAAATTTTCAAAATGTGTTTTAAAAGGAATGTCTTCACCAAGCAAATAATACAAAAAACAATCTAATTTTCTGGAGGCTACAACAGCGCTGTCTTGCATCTTCATGGTTCCTGATGCCGCATTCCGCGGATTTGCTAGAGCTTGTTCACCAATTTCTTCGCGTTCTTTATTAATTTGATCAAAAATATTTCTGGCCATAAAAATTTCGCCACGTATTTCAAAATCAGAAGGAAAATTACCTTTTAATTTTAGAGGAATTGATTTAATAGTTTTTACATTTACGGTAACTTCATCTCCTTGCACACCATCACCGCGAGTTACTGCCTGAACAAGTTCTCCATCTTTATAAGTCAAACCTATAGATAGACCATCAAATTTTAACTCACATACATAATTAACTGAGCTAGACGAAAATAAATCATTAGGTTGCAAGCCTAAACCCTCCTGCACCTTTCTATCAAAATCAATCATATCTTCTGTGCTATAACTATTTGACAGAGATAACATAGGATATGTATGCTTAACAGATTTAAAAACTTTTGTAACTGCTCCACCCACACGCTGACTTGGAGAAGTTGGTAGAATTAATTCAGGAAATTGTTTTTCCAATTCAATAAGCTCTTCTAATAATTTATCGAATTCAAAATCGCTAATAGTAGGCGCATCATTGACATAATAGTTGTGATTGTGAATTTCTATCTCATCAGACAGTTTTTTAATTTTGATTTCGGCTTGATATTTATTCATATTAGAATTTCACTAGATTAATAATTTTATTCAAGTTTATGGCATCGGTTTGGTCAAACGAATTTAATTTATCACTATCCACATCTAAAACCCCAATAACGTTGTTTTGATTATCGAAAATTGGTAAAACAATTTCGCTTTTGCTTAATGAACTACAGGCTATATGTCCTGGGAAATCATCCACGTCATCCACAATTATAATTTCTTTTTTTTGCCAAGCTGTTCCGCAAACTCCTTTTCCAAAATTTATTCGGGTACATGCAATTGGTCCTTGAAAGGGACCCAAAACAAGCTGATTATTTTTAACGAGATAAAACCCTACCCAAAAAAAATCGAAACTAAATTTAAGTGCCGCGCAAACGTTTGCCAAATTAGCCACTACATCATTTTCAGTTTCTACTAGAGCTTTTATCTGAGGAAGTATTTCAATGTATTTTTCTTCCTTGGTTGTTGCTGTTAATTTTAATTCTTCGGCCATTTTACAAATTTATATATCTTTCACCCTAAATTAATAAAAATGAAAAAAATACTATCAATTGCATTATTTGGATTTGCTTTTGGCTTAAAAGCACAAACCATCGAATCGGGAAACCACTCAACCACAGGTTACATTAAACCTGACGGAACTATTGAAAACAGCAGTCATTCTACCAAGGGTTACATTAAAAATGATGGCACCATTGAAAACTCATCGCATTCAACCATTGGCTATATTAAAAGCAACGGCACGATAGAAAACAGCAGCCACAGCACTGTTGGTTATGTAAAAAGCGATGGAACAATTGAAAATTCATCACATTCAACTATTGGATATGTGAAAAATGATGGTACTGTTGAAAATTCATCTCACTCAACTATCGGACATGCAAGCGGAGTGAAAAAAGAATGGGC
>CANFQR010000041.1 GCA_947449125.1 Bacteroidota bacterium
TGGTAAATCTATTCATGACACGGGTAAGTTTACAAATCTTCAATCTGAATTAAAATTACTTAAGCAATCTGCAGAAGCTTTGGAAAAAGCAATTCTTGAACATCAAGTTGACGCTTGGGGTTCAAATGTAAGCACAGCCGAGTTTGGTACTGTAACAAAAGCCGAAGCTCTATCACGCATTATAAGCCACACAGCTTACCACGCTGGACAAATTGGCCTTATCTTAAAATATGCTAACTAACAAAAACTAATCCCATCAAATACCTACCTGCGGATAGGTAAGCAACGACTTAACCTCACTGCCCCCTACTCTTTTGAAACAGCGGTCTTGGCAGAGTTGGCAGAAACGGTTGATCGTTAGCAAGATTAGCCAAGTTGCTACGCGAAATTTATTTGCGCTCACTAATAAACTTGAGTATCTTTAACTAAACATTTGTGGTTGTTACAGTTTATTCTTCGGAAACCCACCACCACAAAGCCTGAAAACGTTAGCAGTCAGCTCACAACCGAAATCATTAAAAAAAGCAAAATGAATATAACTATAATAGGAGCCTCGGCTGGAATAGGACTAGAAACAGTAAAAAGAGGATTAATTAGAAATCATTCGATAACGACCCTTTCTCGAACTGAAATTGAAATAGAAGAGAAAAAATCGTTAAATATGATACTTGGTGATGCAACTAATAAAGCTGACCTTTTAAAAGCAATCCAAAATGCAGATGCTATTATTGTAACATTGGGAACTGGTAAGAATATGAAAGCTACTACACTTTTTTCAGATTTTGCAAAATTAATTGTGGAAATACATAGGGAGAACAAAATAAATGTTCCGTTTATTTTTGTTACAGGATTTGGAGCCGGAGAAAGTAAAAATTATGTTACTTGGCTTGTAAGGATGTTTTTAAAATACTTTTTAAAAGATGTTTATGTTGACAAAACTAAAATGGAAGAAATTATAACTAAGTCAGATCTGAATTGGACGGTTGTGAGACCAGGAAGGCTATTAGACAAGGAATTGACAGAGAAATACCGTATTGAAAACAAATTATTCAAAGGGATTAATATAGGCGGAATAAATAGAGCAGATGTAGCAGACTTTTTAATAAAACAAGCTGAAAAACAAACTGAATTAAAAAAGTACATAGCGATATCTGAAAAATAGAATAAAATAAAAACCAAACCACTAACAGCGCACAATCGCATCCCAAAAAAAGTTATGCGCCAAGCGCCAAAACGTTAGCGTTCATGTAACAGACGAAAAAACTAATAATACTAAATGAGAAAAATAATAGTTGTAGCAGGTGCGACTGGGAATCTAGGCGGTAAAATTGTAACGGCATTATTAGCCAAAGATTTAGAAGTCCGAGCAATTGTCCGCATAGAAACAGACATTAAAAAAGTAAAAGACTTAGAACAAAAAGGTGTTAAAGTCTTTAAGGTAGACACAAGCAATAAGTCCGAAATTTCAAAATATTGTATAGGAGCACATTGTCTCGTATCAGCTCTTGCGGGTTTGAAAGAAACAGTAATTGACACTCAAAAAATATTTTTAGATGCTGCGGTTGAAGCAAATGTTCAAAGGTTTATACCAAGCGACTATTCAAGTGATTTTACAAACTTGAAAGAAGGACAAAATCGAAATTTAGATTTCAGGAGAAAATTTCACGAGTATATTGACAAAACACCTATCAAAGCAACAACTATTTTCAATGGTCCTTTTATGGATTTATTAACGACAGATATGCCGTTAATACTTTTCAAACAAAAACGGATTTTATGTTGGGGTAATGCAAATCAAATTTTAGAATTTACAACTACTGACAATGTAGCAGAATTTACAGCTGCTGCTGCGATAGACGATAATACACCAAGATACTTAAGAATAGCTGGTGATAAACTTTCGTGCAACGACTTTGTAAAACTACTTACTGAACTCACAAGAAAACAATATAAAATATTCAGACCAGGGAGCATTGGTCTTCTAAATTTTCTTA
Source organism: Bacteroidota bacterium (assembly GCA_947449125.1). GTDB lineage: Bacteria > Bacteroidota > Bacteroidia > B-17B0 > Aurantibacillaceae > Aurantibacillus. The sequence continues at coordinate 1,995 of CANFQR010000041.1, forward strand.
TAAAGATGACAAGATTTTTTTCGCCTTCAGAAAACGAACTTTACCCTGCTTGGCAAGGAATGCAATATATGAGAGACATAATGGAAGGACGGATTATTTTTCAAAAATATGATAACGACAGATATTCATACATCAAGTGGACTTCTGTTAAAGAATTTTTGGTTAACGAAAAAGTAGATATTAAATAAATTGACAACTAGAAAAAACAATCTAACCGCTAACATGGGTCTGACAAAAGTGGCGTTTATGTGCTAAGCAGATAAATTTGTGTTTAGTCAAAGATTAGTTATCTGCATCAACATTTATGCTGCAAATCGCCAAATTTGGTAAACCCGAAACCTTAACCCTTAAATAGAAAGACAAAATTCCAACAGACAACTACAATATTCCAGTTATAAAAACGTTCTATTAAAAATAAAAAAACATGGGAAAATTATTAACCATCGTGGTATTTATGTTCATCGTTAAAATCTCTTACGGACAAGACAGCATTAGACGTTTTGAATTCGGTTCAACACTTGGCACTGTTAATTCATTTAACACTAACTACAACACTGCTCCCGACAGACCTTCTGTTGAATTTATTAATGGAGTGTTTTTTCGTTATACAAAAAAAAGAGTTGGTCTTCGGGTGCATGCAAGTTACTCAGAGAACTCGAATACATTTGCATCACCAGTTGGTATGGTCGACGGTGCAAGTGGTGACAATAATAACAAAGACTTAAGAATTGGTGTCGGTGCACAATTTTCAATTATAAAACATACAGAATGGTTTTATACATTTCTAGACCTTTCATATCGAAACGTGTTTTCAACGGGGCATTATTACGGAGGATTTTTGGGTGCTAACGATCGAATTTCAATTACAGCAAATGGGCTCGACTGTTTCTTAGGTTTTGGTTTTAAAATCAAAACAATTAAGAATGTTTATTTATCGCCCGAAGTTGGTTATTTTATTTCAAATAAATTTGTAAACAAAACAACCACAGATATGTTTTTGGGGCAATCTACAAAACACCATTACAATGAAACGGATATTCACCCAGCTCTTAAATTACAGTTGACGGTTAAATTTTAGTTTGTACACAGACCCCTACAAGTATTTGCCTATCGCTAGGTATCAACATAGTGCCTGAAAAATAATTAAGTTTGATATTAAAAAAATAATTAAAGTTTAAAAATAAAAATTATGGCAAGTATCAATCCTCACATCAATTTCAATGGAAATGCTGAAGAAGCATTCAACTTTTACAAATCAATATTTGGTGGAGAGTTTACAAGTATTATGCGCTTTAAAGATTTGAAAAGCTATGATTTTACTGTATCAGAGCATGAAGCAAATAAAATAATGCACATTGCTTTACCTATTGGTAAAAGTATTTTAATGGCTAATGATGTACCTGAAATACTTGGTCGAACAAATGAAAATGAAAATAGAAGTAAAATAGTAGTTAATGCAGAAAGCAAAGAAGAAGCTGACAACATATTCATTGGACTATCGGTAGGTGGACAAATTGAAATGCCTATTTCTGAAAGTCCCTGGGGTTCGTATTTTGGCATGTTTCGCGATAAATATGGAATAGAATGGATGATAGATTTTTCCAAAAAAAAAATAAATACCAATCGTAACTGAATAAAAACAATGAACGGCTAACATGGGCTAAAAGCCTTCCCAAATAAGAATTCGTAAAACGTTATAGGTAGGTTATGGGGCATCGTAAATTAAAAGGCCATTTTTTATAATAACAATATTTTTCCTCTTGACATCCTTTCACATGATATTTAAAAATTTATTTGGCCTTTTATTCATATTCGGACTTTATTCTTGTATAGAGAGCCCGCCTGAAGAGGTTAGGTACAACAAATATTTTGGTAGTTATTCTAAAAAATATTATAAAATTTCTATTGAAAATGGGCCAAGACAAGGTTTTCAATATTATGATTCCAAAGGGACAGAGTATAATTATAGATATATTACAACAACCATAACTAATGACAGTTTAGTTTCTATTCGCTTACAAATTTCTTTCTCAAAAGAATATAATTATTTACGCTCTAATAATATTTTGAAATCAAAAGTATTTCTACTACCAAGAAAATTAACTCCAGAGCAACAACATTTTGAAAATACTATGTCGAAAGAGTTAAAACAATTTTTAGACAGAGAGGTTAATATCCCAGTTTCATTAGATAAAATAATAAATCCAAATGAAAGACTTGTTGTAACTTTTGGTGTACTTACTGAGATAAAATACGGCGAATTTATGTTTATGGAATTAATCTCAAGCAACAAGCCATTTCATTTAAATAGAAATGATAGCCTTGAAAATCTTGTTTATTCACCAGAGAACTCACAAACCTTTTATCTTGCGCTAGATCTTGTTAATAGTTTCCTGATACCATGCGGACAAATTTCATTTATTACTAATTAAAAAACACACAAACTATCTAAGGTCTAAGTGTCATTTTTCGGGTTAAGGTTCAAATGTGTAAATTAGTTTTAGCAAAAAAACAGCGAAAGCCTTCAAAGCCTTACCTAAAATAGCTGTAGACAATGTTTACGGTTAACATTTTGACTTTGAACGAACGGACAATTATTTAACTTTTAAATTATACTCTATAACTAATGACCAAATATTACGTCCATAAACCAATTTATTCTCTCTTGTTAGTTTTGGCATTTTTGACTTCCTGCAACGGACAAGTTAAACCCAAAATGCAACTAGCAAATAATAAAACATTTGGCGGCAAAGCCAGGATAACACAACCAAAGGGAACTAATGGAGATGCCTGTATAGGTTGTAGTATAGAAGACATGGATGGAAACTTATGGTTTGGTAGTAATGGCGAAGGAATTTATAAATACGATGGGAAATTATTTACTCATTTTGGATTAGAGCAAGGATTAAACAGTGATATCATTTATTCCATACTTCAAGATAAAACAGGCACTATTTGGATTGGAACCAAAAAAGGACTAAATCGTTTTGACGGAACTAAATTTATAAACATACCGCTAGTTTTGAGTAATAATTTTCCCTCCTTTTTAAGTAAGAGTAATAATAACATCTCGCCAAGCGAAAATGCAGTATGGAGTATGATGCAGGATAAAAACGGAACTATTTGGTTCGGAGCAGATGATGGTGTTTATTGTTACAATGAAAAAGAGTTTACTCGTTTTTTAGATAATCAAACTGTTATCAATAAAGACAAATTAACCCTAAAAGGAATATTTTCAATTTTAGAAGCAAAAAATGGAGCCATCTGGTTTGCAGAATGCGCAGATGAAGGCGTTTCCAGTTTTGATGGTAAACTACTATCTACAATTATTCCTTACAAAGAAATTAGACGAACAGACCGCATATTAGAAGATAAACAAAATAACCTATGGTTTGCAACTGCTTTTAAAGGAATTGGTAAATATGACGGGAAAACCTACACTCAAAATATTTTTAAAGATCTTAACCTGAATGGTTCATATAATATTTTAGAAGATGCAATGGGAAATATATGGTTTGACACCAGAAAGGGATTAGGAGTTTATGATGGTAAAAAACTCAACATTTTACTCGAAAAAGAAGGAACTGTGGTAAAAGATTTTATCCCCATTCTTTTGGATAAGGCTGGAAATTTGTGGTTTAGTAGCAAAGGGATGATGTTGTATAAATATGACGGGAAAAAATTTACAAATTATTCGGAATAGTAAACTTGGACAGCAAATAATCCTAAGTAAAAAAAGTAGCAGGGAACAGCGCATTTGGAATAGATGGACATATTGTGTAGTTTGAATTTTTGCTTCATTCAGTGTATATTCGTTTAATTTAAAGTATAGTGTTAAACAAACCCAGTTCTGCGCCTATTTGCAGATTTTTATAAGAAGGTATAAAGAAATAACGGTTCAAGTAAGGCTGACCACCTAATTTCACAAATTAGAAAAGTGGAGACCAGAAACCACAAAAAACGGGGCGGATTCTGAAAAGCCAAAAGAGTAAGAACAAAATTAAATTTCAAAAAAATGAAAAAATTAATGACAATTTTTGGCTCTTTATTACTAGGGTCAATGTTAATTACTAGTTGTGTAACTACAAATAGAGGATTTCAATCGAGTCCTGTTATTTCACGAAACGTTCAACTTGACCCAATTAAAGCGGATATTAAAGTAGATGAAAAATCTAAATTAAAAGGGGAAAGTAGTTCTGCATATTTTTTAATTTTTAGAGTTAGCGGAGATAATACTTTTGCAGATGGTATTAATTATAGTACAGATGCTTCGTCTAGTTTATTATCACAATTAAATCCTATGAAACTTGCTCAAGCGGGTAGATTAAATAAGGTTCGTGGTGCTGCTGCCTACAAAGCGCTGAGTTCAGGAGACTATGACGTTTTAGTTCATCCAAACTATACAACGACTGTTGAAAATTATTTAATCTTTAAAAAATACACTGTTAAAGTTGAAGGATACGGAGCTAAATACGCAAACTTTAGAACAGAAAAACAGAAAATTGTAATACTAGAAGATGGTAAAGAACTAATACTTCAAGATAAATAGTTAAATAAATAAACCCATAACCCCACCTAATAGCACGTGTGGTTATGGGTTATTTGAACATTTATTCTAAAAGCACCCTTTGATGCTACTTTTAAAGTAAAGCAGTTCAAATACCTCTACTACGTAAATCCAAAAACCGTTGTGAATTTTTTATGAGAGTACTATTTTTGATAGTTGTTATTTTTACATTTTTGTCTTGTTCACCATCGAAAGACAAGAACACATCCACGACATTCAACAAGTTAATTTCATCCGACACCACATCAACACCTGAAAATACTATCCTAACTTTTCTAAAATGGTATAAAGAAAATGGATCTGGCCTTACCAACAAGATTGTTTTTAAAAATAAAGCCAACAGCATAGACTCAACTAAATTTTATGCGGTCAATTTTCCTGCAACCGAGAACTATCTCAAGATATTGAAAGAGACTGGTATGATTTCTGAAAAATACGTAGACAAGTGGCGAGAGTATTTTAGAAAATGTGATCAAAATTTTAAAGACAATCCAACTAATGAGGGGCCACCTAAAAGTTTTGACTACGATTTCATTACATTTAGTCAAGAAGACCCTGGCCTTGGCGAATTAGACAAAGCAAAACTCATCATAATGGAGAAAGACGAGAAGTTAGCGATAGTTCTAATTCGATTTCCTTCAACTTATCAATACAAATATCATTTAACCAAACAAGGAAAGCGTTGGCTAATAGACTGCATTGAAAATGTTGCCAAATAAATTACATATTACAGTGATTTTGTTGTCAGCATGCCGTCGTATCTTAATTAGCTCTGCTATTTCTTCAATAGATATACGTAAGGTCATATGACCATAAAGCAATTCATAAACCGCTAAAAATAATTACAAGAAAAAATAACATTAACTAATAAATAAACAACATGACAATCTTACCAGTTTTAGTATTTACAATTGCAATAATAGCATCAGGACTTAGAATTGCTCAAGAATATCAAAGAGCAGTGGTATTTAGACTTGGACGTTTTAAATCTATTAAAGGTCCGGGAATTTACTGGATAATACCATTTATAGATAGACAACAACAGGTTGACATCCGAACTAAAACTGTTGACCTTGAGCAACAAGAAACAATAACCAAAGACAGTGTAACTATAAAAGTAAATGCCGTCCTCTGGTTTAAAATAACAAATCCACAAGACGCAATTATTAAAGTTGCCGATTATAATAAAGCAGTTTATCAATTTTCTGTAACGGCTTTAAGAAATATAATAGGACAACATACCCTCGACGAAGTGTTAAGAGAAAGAGAACAAATTAATGGAACACTTCAAAAAATTGTAGACAGTGTAACAGAACCATGGGGAATAAAAATTGAAATGGTAGAAATGAAAGATGTTGAAATTCCGGAAGCAATGCAAAGAGCAATGGCAAGAGAAGCTGAAGCAATGAGAGAAAAAAGAGCCCGTATTGTAAAGGCCGAAGCAGAATTAGAAGCATCAATTAAACTTACACAAGGCGCAAAAGAAATGGAAAGAAGTCCAATAGCTCTTGAATTAAGACGTATGCAAATGTTGTCGGAAATTGGCATAGATAATAATACAACGACAATTGTTCTTGTACCCTCTGAATTTACCAATGCAGCAAGAAGTTTTACAGAACTTATAACTCAAAAAAAAGCTGAAGTGTAAGCCGCAAAGAGCAACCATGCAAAATGCTGGGGTTCGTGCAAGTTGCAAGCGCATTTTTTCAACAATGTAAACTTTTTGTTGTTGCTCGCCATAACCCTTAGTGCTTTTAATCCAGCATAGCAAAAATCTACCAACTGTTATATTCAATGGTAGGACACCAAAACCTTAAAAACAAAATAACACATATGGGACGACTTATTAGAGTAATTAGAGTTGAAGTTATACTGATTATTGCTTCAACATTGTTGACTTCTTGTCAATTAGGACGCTTTGTTTTTTACAACTTTGCCGACATAAAAGACCATAAAAAATTTCAATCTAGACCATTATCTGCAAACGCTTTACCTTACAATTTTCAAACTATTAATTCAGGCAAATTTCCAAAAGAATTAAACGGCAATCCGTTTGACAAATATCTTGTAGATAATAAAACAGTAGCCTTTTTAATTATTAAAA
>CANFQR010000042.1 GCA_947449125.1 Bacteroidota bacterium
CCAGCTTTTTTTTAAAAAGTGGTGACTTTTTATGGAACTCAGGCATATTTGCATGGAGTACCAAGAGCATTATTTCTTCCTTAGAAAAACATGATCCTGAATTGGCAAATGTTTTTAAAGAAGGTTGGGATACTTATAATACAAGTGGAGAAAAAGAATTTATAAACCGAGCTTATAATATCTGTAAAAACATTTCCATCGATTTTAGCGTTATGGAAAAAGCTAAAAACGTTTATGTTAGGGCAAGTATTTTTGGTTGGAGCGATTTAGGCACATGGGGGAGCTTGTATACGCAAATCCCTAAAGACGATAATGAAAACGCTTTGGTTGGCAAAAACATCATAACTTATGATTGTAATAACTGTATTGTTCAAGTGCCAAAAGAAAAGCTGATAGTTTTACAAGGCTTGCAAGATTATATTGTTGTAGAAAGCGAAGGCATATTAATGATTTGCAAAAAACAAGACGAGCAACAGATCAGAAACTTTGTTAACGATGTAAAAGTTAAAAAAGGAGAAAAATTCGTTTAACTTCGTATGCTAATTATATTGAATTTTATTTTTTTAATTCTACATTTGGATTCAATTACAATTAAACATTTTAAATAATTTATATAAACCATCAAAAATGAAAACACGTCTAATTTTTCTCTCAAGCTTTTTATTAATAAACCTTCTAACATTTAGTCAAAAAGTTAATCTGGTGATTTTTTCCGAAGATGGCGACAAATTTTTCGCCTTTGTAAATGGTATCAGACAAAACGATAAAGCCGAAAGCAATGTTAAAGTTACAGATGTAACCCCAAACATTAGTTTAAGAATTGAATTTGAAGACAAAACTTTACCGCAATTAAAGCAGAGTATGGCTTTAGAGCCAGGTTTTGAACACACTGCCAAAATAAAGCGCGACATGAAAAAACAATTAAAACTTCGTTATTTTGGTCAAGTACCTCTTGAAGAAGCTACCACAAATAATGTTCCAGTTGTAGCCTATCATACCAGCGAAAATGCTGTTAGTGACAATTATAATACATCTACTCAAATTGGTGGCACAAATACATATACCTCCACTACAACCACAACCCATGTTAACAATACCAATCAAAACCCTAACGATGTTTCGATTAATATAAACTTAGGTGGAGCCGGCTTAAACATGAATGTAAATGGCTTAAACAACAATACCAATTCAAATATACAAACAACAACTTCTACAACCGTATCAAGCAGCTCAACATCAACTTATAACGAACCAAGAAAAATAAATAAACCATCTTCATCTAATCAAACACAAGTTGAACCGGTTGCCACTGTTGCTGGTTGTAAAACCGCTATGTCAGCCGCAAACTTTGATAAAATGAAACAGTCTGTAGAAGCAAAGCCATTTTCAGATACTAAAATGAGTACAGCAAAAGTTGCTACAAAAAATTCTTGTTTATCAGCTAATCAAATAAAAGAAATATGCTCACTATTTAGCATGGATGAAGACAAATTAACCTACGCAAAATACGCTTATGATTATTGCGTTGACAAAGCAAATTATTATCAGGTTGGCGATATTTTTTCGTTTAGTACAACCACCGATGATTTTAATGAGTTTTTAGAGAAGCATTAATCATTTTTCATATTACTTGGTTGATTTAATTTCATAAAATTAAACCTATAATTATGTTTAAAAAATTAACCATTAAAAAGATGGGGATATTTCTTTTGATTTTATTAATTGTAATTCAGTTTTTTACAATTGATAAAACCACTAAACCAACAGATGTTTCTAAAGATATTATTGCTCTTACCTCTGCCAATCCAGAAATAACAACTATTTTAAAAACATCTTGTTACGATTGCCATTCAAACCAACCAGTTTACCCTTGGTACACAAACATAGCACCTTTATCTTGGTGGATAAAACATCATATCAATGAAGGAAGTCAACATCTTAACTTTTCTGAATGGGGTACTTATTCAAAAAAAAGAAAAAATCATAAATTAGATGAGTGCGCAGAAATGCTCATCGAAAACGAAATGCCACTAACCTCTTACACCATAATACATAAAGAAGCTAAATTAACCTTCGATCAAAAAAACCTTTTACTAAATTGGTTTTATTCATTAAAGGAGCAATAATATTTTTTATCTGGCATTTATTATTTAAAATATTTTTTTAAATAATTTTTTATATCGAAGTAAATCATTAGTTTTGATACCAGTTTTAATGGTTGCATCTTCTTGCAGCTAACAATCAAAAAAAATTAATTTTAAAACCAACACATAACATTATTAATTTTCTTTATGTTTCAAGCACTTGAATTATCAGCTAAATCTTTAATTGAATTAAAAGAGATAGCTAAATCGTTTTCAATAGATACTAAAGGTTTAGCCAAACCTGATATTATTTTAAAAATTATAGAAGTACAATCGCAAAAAAAAGATGCAGGTATTGAACCAGCTCAAAAAATTGCGAGAGCTCAACCAAAAGAAATGAAAGAAAAAAGACCTCGTAAAATTGTGAAATTAGAACCATTAATTGAAGAAGTAAAACAAGAAGTAACCACAATTTCAATTGATGATGACATTAATCCTGAGCCAATTAGTATAATCCCTGTTTCTGAAACTGTTGAAGAAAAAGAAAAAACGGATACTATTACCGATACCTCCGAAAAGACTGCTGATAACGCTGAAGAAAACACCACATCCGAAGTTCCTAACGAAGAAACAGAACCTATAAAAAAACCCGAAAAAGTATATTACAATTTTGATAATATTGTATTTGCAACAGGTGTTTTAGAAATTATGCCCGATGGTTACGGGTTTTTACGCAGTTCTGATTATGATTACTTAAATTCACCCGATGATGTTTATGTATCTCAATCGCAAATTAAATTATTTGGTTTAAAAACCGGCGATGTTGTAAAAGGCGGCGTTCGTCCACCGAAAGAAGGTGAAAAATATTTCCCATTAATTAAAGTTGAACAAATAAACGGTCGCGACCCTGGTTTTGTGCGTGATCGCGTTATTTTTGATTATTTGACTCCTTTATTTCCGAACGAGAAAATTAAACTCACAGGTCACCCTCAAGAAAACATGAGTGTACGTGTAATGGATATGTTTTCGCCCATCGGAAAAGGGCAACGCGGCTTAATTGTTGCACAGCCAAAAACCGGAAAAACTGTTTTATTAAAAGATGTTGCTAATGCAATTGCCTACAATCATCCTGAAATTTATTTAATAATTTTATTAATAGATGAACGTCCGGAAGAGGTAACCGACATGGCACGAAGCGTTAAAGCCGAAGTTGTTTCGAGTACATTTGACGAGCCAGCCGAAAAGCATGTTAAAATTGCAAACATTGTGTTAGAAAAAGCAAAACGTATGGTTGAATGTGGACACGATGTGGTTATATTGCTTGACAGTATTACCCGCTTAGCACGTGCCTACAATACTGTTTCTCCTGCAAGTGGCAAGGTTTTAACAGGAGGGGTGGATGCCAATGCACTTCATAAACCAAAACGCTTTTTTGGTGCTGCACGTAAAATCGAAAATGGCGGTTCATTAACTATTTTAGCTACAGCCTTAACAGAAACTGGTTCTAAAATGGACGAAGTAATTTTTGAAGAATTTAAAGGTACAGGTAATATGGAGTTACAATTAGACAGAAAATTATCTAACCGCCGAATTTATCCTGCAATTGACTTATTAGCTTCTTCAACCAGAAGAGATGACTTGTTAATTGATAAAGAAACCTTAACAAGATTATGGGTACTAAGAAAACATTTAGGTGATATGAACCCTCAGGAAGCAATGGAATTTTTATTGGAAAGATTGCGTCGTACACAAACTAACGAAGAATTTTTAGTTAGCATGAATGGTTAATTACCCTAAGCTTATTTAGTAAACAAATGAACAGAACAGCTTTTTATTACGGTATTGCTTATAGCCTTGTAGTTATTGCTTTTAAATTATTTATTTTATTAGGAGATTATTCATTATCAAGTTTCGGATATTTTTATTCGGGCATTACTAGCGTGCTATTAATTATACCGTTTTACTTTTTTGCAATTAAACAAGTAAGAAATAATAATGCTGGAATTATTGGAGGAAGAGAAGCAGTTAGAATAAGTTTAACCATTTTTGCAATTGGAGCAGTTATAATAAGTACTTACAATTATTTTGAATTTGAATTTAGCGGAAAGGCAATGGCTATTAATTATTATAACAGCGAGCAATTTCTAACTTTTTTAAAATCGCAAAGCAAAATAAAGCCTGATGATTACCAAAAAATAATTGCCGAACAAATTAAATCTGCAGAAGTATCGGCATTTAAAGCCACCACAGGCAAATTATTTTCTTATATGTTTATTGGTTTATCAAGCGCGTTTATTATATCCGCCGCTATGAAAAAATCAAAATAGTTTAATTACTAGCTGTGTTTATCATGCTACGTATGTTTCATGAATAACTGACTTAACATTGTGAACTTCTTTCTCGGTTAAATTTCCCAACACTTTAACAATATGTATTCTATCTATGGTTCTGATTTGATCAAGAACCACCCAACCTTTGGTTTTATTGTCCTTAACAGGAATGCGGGTTGGATAACTCCGAGAAGAACTTGTCATTGGGGCAATAACAATTGTTTGCAAATATTTGTTCATTTCATTAGGAGAAATAATAACACATGGTCTGGTCTTTTTCATTTCACTTCCAATTGTTGGATCAAGATTAACCAAAACAATTTGATATTGCTTTATTTCCATTCTTCAAAATCTTCATCATTAAATACATCTGCAACAACCAACCTATCATCACCTTTTTCATGCATTTTTTTAAATGACTTTTCCCAGCCATTTCTAACTTTTGTTTTAGGCTTTAATATAATATAACCCTTTTCAAGAATTAATTCTAGACTATCCTGTATGTTATACTTTTCAAGGATGGTTTTAGAAAGCCTTATTCCCTTGGAGTTTCCAATAGATATTAATGAGATGTCCATGTTATTTAAAATGTAATTACAAAGTTATTACATCTCTTCAAAATTTCCAATTGTTTTTTTGAAAATGTTATTTATGAAACAATATTTAATTATTATACTTTAACAAACACAAAACATAGTTTTATTTTGCTTAATAGATATGCGGGTTGGATAACTCCGAGAAGAACTTGTCATTGGGGCAATAACAATTGTTTGCAAACTTATTAAATAATTCAACTACCGTATTAAAGACACTTTGCCGCTTCTTAAAACTTTTTTATCACTGCCTTTTTCTATACTCTCAATACGGTAAATATAAAGTTCTTCGGGACATAAATTTCCTTTATATCTTCCATCCCATTTTGCATTTACAGTATTACCTGTAAAAACAGTATTATCGTATTTATCAGCAACAATCAATTTATAATAGCTGTAATCGCACTGCAATACCGGATAAAAATAATCGTTTCTGTTATCGTCGTTCGGTGTAAAACTATTAGGCACCATCATTTCACAATCACAAACTTTTAATTTTACCCTAACGCTGTCAACTTGTTCCCCACAATTTTTATTTTCTGTTTTAACCCAATATAAGCCCTCGTCTGTAATAGTTATCGAAGGCGATGTAGAACCTGTATTCCATAAAATTTTACTGCCCGGATTTACTTTAACATTAAGTGTTTTATTTTGCTCGCTTAAACAATAAACCAATTCATTATTAAATCCTATAGATGCTCCCGGAAAAAATTTAATCTTAACTGTATCAATTGAGCTACAGCCTAAATTTGAAACTTTAACCCAGTAGGTTCCTGAATTATCTATTTTAATTTTTTGAGATTTTTCATTGGTGCTCCACTCAAATCGAGATCCTGAATTTTTAGCATCTAAAATAAAAGACTTTACATTACACAAACTAGTGTCTCTTAAATTTAGTTTTGGTTTAGGATATATTTTAACAACAGTGCTATCAAAGTAAACAGCCTTACCTGTATTTACTTTTAAATAAATTTTTTCGAGCGGACTTTTAATTTTAATTTTTTTGGAATTATAAATAATGCCTAAACTTTTTCCACGCCACTCGGTATTAATACTACCCTCGAAGTTTTGTTTTAACTCTATTATAGCACTATCACCAATACAAAAGGCAGTTGTATCAGGTAATAAATTATTTTGAGCAAATAAATTTAATGCGACTATAAAAAATAAATATGTTAATGTATTTTTAATTTTACTGTTCAAGTTCAATAATTATTTTAGTTCCGGATTCATTTGTGTTTGCAACCGATTTATCTAGCATTGAAACACGCTGGCCTTTGCCGGTAAGTTTAGTATTAATTTCCAAAATATTATTAATGGTGCTTGTGCCTAAAGATTTATGGCCTGTTTTTGCATGTTCTTTTGCTTTAATTAAACCAATGCCATTATCTTCTATTACAATTACTAATTTTGAAAGGCCTTCTTTTTTAAAACTAATACTTAATTTACCTCTTGCTTGTTTAGGCAAAATACCATGAATTATACAATTTTCGACATGAGGTTGTATAATCATATTAGGAATTTTAATTTCATCTGTCTTTAAATTCTCATCAATAATAATTTCGAAATCAAATTTATCCTTAAATCGTTCTTTTTCTAATTCCAAATAATAGTTTAATCTCACAATTTCATCATTTATTAGAATATCACTTTGAGAAGCTTTTTCAATAATCATTCTGATTAATCTTGAAAATTTAGCAAGATATTCGCTGGCTTTTAAACCATTATTGGTATTAATATAATTTTGAATTGATGTTAACGAATTAAAAATAAAGTGTGGACTGAGTAATGCACTCATAGCCTGATGTTTTAATAAATTAATTTGTTGTTCTTGTTTTAAACGACTAGTTGCTTTTGCTTTTACACGGTTTACCCAAAAAAGACTTGCGCCACTAATTATCAGCAAAAACAAGGCAGTAATTATCCAGTAAATTAATTGGGTTTCGGTTAGTTTTACATCTTTTTTAATTAAAATTGCTGTGCTGTTGCTCCACGAAACATTATCTATAGAAGTTGAAATTTCTATGCTATGTTTTCCTCCTGCAAGTGTACCAAGGTTAAAAGTGGTATTATCAATCATTTTCCACTCCCCTTTATTTTTTCTGTATCTATAAAATTGCTTTCCTGGTTTATTGAAATAAGGACTGTAAAAATTTATTGAAATATCGCCTTGGTTTGAGGTTAAGAAAATTGTATCGTTGGTGCCAAAATAATTTTTACCATCAATAGTCACATCATTAACTACAACCGGCTTTAAAACTGTATTAAACTTATTAATCTGATTAACCTCTGCAAAAGAAATACCTCTGGCTGTTGATATGCAAACAATATTATTGGCAAAACAAATGTCGTTTATTGAGTTTGATGGTAAACCGCTTGCCTTATTTAAAATTTTTAACGGGTTAAAATTGTTATCGCAAATAAAAACACCATCAAGGGTGGCTAACCAAATTTGATTATTGATTGATTTAATTTTTTTTACGCCGTTTAATCTTAAATTTCCGACTTGTTGTATTATTATTCTGGAGTTTAGTTCTGTAATACCCGCCTCATGCGCTGCATATAGCTTACCGTTAATCTGTGCAATATTATTTATTTTGTAATTTAATTCGGGCGAAACAATATAATTATATTTTTTAGTGCTAAAATTGTAAATAAAAAAACCTGTACTGGTTGCAATATAAAGCGAATCGCCCTGCTTAAATAAATCGTTTACCGAAATTCTGTAATCGGGAAAAGAAATTAAAGTATCTAATGTTTTTGATAAGTCTTGGTTACACAAGAGAATGTTAGCTTGCCAATCTGCCACCACATTGTTTTTATTTTCGATTGGCAAAAACTGTTTTATAATTACCGGTTTTAATTTATAGGTTGTTTTTAAATCAGAAATAATGGTTGGTGTTACATCAAACTGGTTTCGTTTTGAGTAATACAATATTCCATTTACATCATTAACGGCATTTATTGGTTCTGCAATATATTCATCGGGGTGCGATAAAATTTTGCTTTGGTATGTATTAATATTTAAGGCAAATAAACCATTGCCTGTGGCTGCAAAAATCATGTTTTGTTTTAAATACACCTGATTAACATTAAGAACTTTGCCTTTGTAATTAAAACTAACAGAATTAAAAAAACTGTTTTGGATAAAATAAACGCCATCGCTATAGGTTCCTATCCAAATATTTTTTTGATTATCGTTATAAATACAATTTATTAATGTTGGCGGAATACCAAGCAGATTAAATACATCATACGTATAACCATTTTCATATAAATATAAATTTTCTTCAGGGTAAGCGGTAAACCAAATTCTATTATAATCATCCGAAATTAATTTAGTAATACTTTTTTCGCCTCCTAATAAAAAGGTACTTCCTTTAGTTTCGTATTTTGGTACAATTTCTTTTTCTATGTTATAATTATTTAAAACAATTAATTTTCCTGAAGCGCCAATAATTAATTTACCATCTTTAGATTGAGTTATACAATTGATTTTAGTATTCTTTAAAACATCTAATTTTTTATGAGTGCCTGAGCTTACATCATAAAGCCCGTTTGTTCGCCCAACTAGTATTTTGTTATCAGCAGTTTTATAAATAC
>CANFQR010000043.1 GCA_947449125.1 Bacteroidota bacterium
AAAATCTATATTTCGCATACCTGCACCCACGCTTATAAAAGATCTGTAATTTATCATTAAATTCCCTTCAATCGAAGGCAATTTCCCAAAAGCACCATGAACTTGCATAGATGGAATAAAGCAGAAACCTCGGTCATAATAAATTTTTCTTCCGGCAGAAAAATACATATGTGGTGTTAAAACAGAAGGTCCTCCAATTTGTTTAGATGCACGTTTAATTTTTGGAGTTGATACTTGCCTTACCGATAAATCATAAAACGATTTACGATTATAAACTCGAATACCTGGATATATATCAGGCATTAACCAAACTCCATTTTGCGCATTAGTTTTTTGAACAACCGGATCGCTTAACTGGCTAGAATTTAAACCAACTATATAATTTCGTACACCGGCAAATAGTCCCACAGATGCATTAAATTTAGAAGTAATTCTCCTGTGAACAGCATAAGACAAAAATATTGAAGTGCTGTTTATTGCACCTGCATTGTCTTGTTCAAAATAAACGCCGAAATTATGCCATCTTTTATAACTCCTCTTAGGTATTCGTGTATAATTAATTCCTAAAAATCCTGTTTTAGGGCCGTTTCCTGTTCCTAACCATTGCGTGCGTTGACCCATTATAAACTCTATAGGTGTTTTTAAACTAACACCCGCCGCAGCAGGGTTGTTACCTAACTTATTTAAAGTATACTGTGAAAACTGAGTGGTTTGCTGAGCCTTTATAATAAATGGTAATAATATAAAAAACAGTATTCTTTTCATCGTAAAAGCGTTACCACACCCCTGGCAAAATTTTCTTTATTTGATTTATCATAAAAAAACACATAATAATAAGACCCGTCTGGCAAATGAGTCCCTATGCTGGTTCCATCCCATGGAGTATAACTAGATTCTTGTTTGTGCACCTGTTGCCCCCACCTGTTATATACATAAAGTGAAAAATTGGGATAATAAACCACATTCGAAATCTCGAAATAATCATTAAAGCCATCGTTGTTTGGTGTAACAAGACTACTAAAATAAATGGGGCACTCTTCTTGATCAATTGTAAAATAAATAACTGTGTCTAATTTCTGTCTCCAGGTAATTTTTACTGAATAATCGCCGGAGTTAAGATTTTGGGCAATAAAATTAGCATTGCCATTACTCCATAAAACAGTATAATTTTCAACCGTATCCTTAATCACAATTCTAGCACTACCCTTTTCACATAATGCATTTGTTTTATTAAATACTATTAGATTAAACTTTTTTTGAGCTATTAACTGTAAGTTAAACAAAATAATAACTATATAAACTACATGCTTCATTTTGTCTTACAGAGAATTGTTTTTAAATCTAATGCGGCTTGAACTCCTTTATCAATTAATTCTTCAACTAACTTACAGGCTTTATCTTTTTCTTCATTTAGATAATATGTATACGCCAATGCCAATTGAGCATCGTTATAATTTGCATCTATGGAAATGACATTACTATAATAAATTATTGCTTCTTTATAGTTACCTAATAACTCGTTAAAATAACCTTTAGAGTAAATTGCAGACGTATAATTTGGATTAATTTCTAAACATTTATCCAAGTCAATAATTGCCAGCCGATAATCTTCCTGCAGACCTTTATTTAACGCACTGTTGTATAATGCCTTTAAATGTTTAGGATTTTTTTCTAACACTATTTTAAAATAATGTACAGCTAATTCATGGTTACCTAATAAAGAAGCTATTAAGCCTTTTATAAACCACACTTCATAATAATTTGAATTTAACTTAATTAACTTATTGCAATATTTATCGGCTTCTTTTAGATTGTTATTTTTTAAACTCAATTTGGCTCTAATATAAAGTGCTGAATCCGACGGCACACTTTTGCATGAATCAATAACCAAACTACATTCTGTTAATTTATCTTTTGCTAATAAATCATTACATAACTCAACACATGTTTGAGCATTTACAAGTAATTTAATGAAAACAAAAAATAATATTAAGATTGTTTTTTTCAAAGGTGTTATTAAAATTAAAATAATATTATAAAATTTAACCATGTCATCCTATTTAGTTTATCACTTTTAACAATTAAATAGTTTTAAAAAAACTAAAATTAGATTCGGAAAAAAGTTTGATACGTTTATTTTTTAAAACTATCTCTTAAACTCAACATTTTTATTGCAGTTACCGCAGCCTCATCACCTTTATTACCATGTTTTCCTCCTGCTCTATCTATTGCCTGTTGCTGATTATTAGGCGTTAAAACCCCAAAAATAAATGGCAACTTATATTTAATATTTAAATCGGTTATGCCTTTGGCAACAGCATCACAAATAAAATCGAAATGACGTGTTTCACCTTGAATAACGCAACCTAAACAAATAACTGCATCTACATCAGTATTTTCGGCTAAATATTGAGCTCCAAGCGTTAATTCAAAACTTCCCGGAACAGTTTTAATAATTATGTTTTCGTTCTTAGCGCCACTTGCCAATAAAGTGTTTAAAGCTCCTTCCTTTAAAGCATTGGTTATTTCATTATTCCATTCGGAATAAACAATTCCAAATTTATATCCGGTTGCGCTTGGAATTTCGCCACCCTCAATATGCGATAAATTTTTATTTACACTACTCATAAATTCTAAAATAAAAAAGTCTGCCAATTAGCAGACTTTTCAAAAATTAATTTTTAAGATTATAAATTACCCATTGCTTTTACTTTAGCAATATCTCTGTCTATTTCTCTTCCTTCATTACTTTTACCATACTCTTTTTTAATTCGTTCGTAAAGCGCTAATGCTTCTGAAAAATTAGACTTTTGTTCGTATGCAAAGCCAGCTTTTTTTAAGTATAAAGGAGTTGTGAAAGAGTTACTGCTTTTGTCAGCGGCTTTTAAATAAAACTTAATTGCCTCATCAACACGGTTTAGTTCCATATTGCAATCGCCAATTGCACCAACAGCAATAGAAGACACCATCTCATCATTACCATTATAATTTTGAAGATGTTCTATAGCTTGTTCAAACTTTCCTGTGCGCAGGTTACAAATACCAGCATAATAATGTGCAAGACTTCCAGTTTTAGTCATGCTGTATTCATCGGCAATTTGCTCAAATCCCATAATTTGCTTTTGACCATCCGGCGACATAATAGTAATACCACCTTTTAAAGCAATATTAAAACTGTCCACCTCAAAATAGCTCTCGGCCCAAAAAATTTCATTAGATGCTTCCTTTTCTAATTCAGGTAAATAGTATAGTTTAAAAAAACAAAAAATACCTATAATCAGTAACAAACCACCCCCAACATAATTTATCATCTTTTGATTTTGAGCATAAAAAAGTTGAACCCCTTCTAAACTCGGGTCAATGGTTTTATTAGAAGTTTCTTCTACAATTTCGTTTACTTCGGTGTTTTCAACCGTTGTTTCATCTTTAATATCAGCCATTTGTTTATTAAATTTAGTCCGCAAAAATAACTTTTTTTACTTAAAAATCTAATTTACATTTCAAAAAAGCATTTAAAAAAGGCGTATTTTTGCTAAAATCAATGTATTTAAAGCAACTTTCTATAATAAACTTCAAAAATTACAGCGAATTTGAAGGTACGTTTTCAAAAAAAATAAATTGCTTTGTAGGAAACAATGGCATGGGTAAAACCAATTTACTTGATGCGATACATTACCTTTCTTTTTGTAAAAGTTATTTTAATTCAATTGATTCACAAAACATAAAACATACCGAAGGCTTTTTTGTAATTCAAGGTTTTTTTGAAAAAGACAATGATATTAGCGAAGTATATTGCGGAATTAAACGAAATCAAAAAAAAACATTTAAAAAAAACAAAAAAGAATACGAGCGTTTAAGCGAACATATTGGGCAATTTCCTTTAGTCATGATTTCTCCGAGTGACGGCGAACTCATAAATGGCAGCAGCGAAATTAGACGTAAATTTTTAGATGGTATTATTTCTCAATACGATAAAATTTATCTTGACAGATTAATTTCATACCAACACGTTTTAAAACAAAGAAACGCGCTGTTAAAACAATTTTACGAAAGCAGAACCTTTGATTCGGAAACCATTGAAATTTGGGACGACCAGCTAATTAATTGCGGGAAAACAATTTTAGATATCAGGCTTAAATTTTTAAAGAATTTCATTCCATTGTTTAACAGGTATTATCAGTTTATTAGCAATAGCAAAGAAGAAGTTGCCTTACGTTATGAAAATAGTTTGGGCGAAAAAGATTTTAAAACTGCACTGATAACTTCTTTAGCCAGAGACCGCGCCTTGCACTATACCACCATTGGCCCTCATAAAGACGATCTCGAATTTACTTTAAACGAATTCAGTTTAAGAAAATTTGCATCTCAAGGCCAACAAAAATCTTATTTACTTGCTTTAAAATTAGCTCAATTTGAATTTATTAAAGAACAAAAAAATATTAAGCCTTTATTGTTGCTTGATGATGTTTACGATAAATTAGACGAGGAACGTTTTACTAAATTACTGGAAACGGTTAGCGGTGATTCTTTTGGGCAAGTGTTTATAACAGACACTCACCTTGAACGGATTGAAGATTTAATGAATAAAAAACAAATTGAAAATAAAATTTTTAGTGTTGGCAATGGAAATGCGCAGTCAATTTAAATTCTAAAATGTCAACTTAACTTTTCTAAAACTCACAATTTTTAGGTGTACGCGGAAAAGGAATTACGTCGCGTATATTAGTCATACCTGTTACAAATAAAACCAAACGTTCAAAACCCAATCCAAATCCTGCATGCGGACAAGAACCAAAGCGTCTGGTATCTAAATACCACGACAATTCTTCAACGGGTATTCCTATTTCATGCATGCGTGTTTCAAGTCTATCCAAACGTTCTTCTCGCTGACTTCCTCCAACAATTTCTCCAATTCCCGGAAATAAAATATCCATGGCTGCAACAGTTTTACCATCCTCGTTTTGACGCATGTAAAACGATTTAATTTCTTTTGGATAATCGATTAATATTACCGGTTTTTTGAAATGTTTTTCTACCAAATAGCGCTCATGTTCACTCTGCAAATCAACACCCCATTTATCAACTAAATAATTAAATTTCTTTTTCTTGTTATGATTACTTTCTCTTAATATTTCAATAGCCTGCGTGTAGGTTATTCGTTCGAATTTATTCTCTAAACAAAATTTTAATTTATCTAACAGCGATAATTCACTACGCTCGTTTTGCGGTTTTTGTTTTTCTTCCTCTTCTAAGCGCTGAGATAAAAATTGTATATCCTCTAAATTATTTTCTAACGCATATTTAATAACATATTGTAGCATTTCTTCTGCTAAATCCATGTTATCATTTATATCATAAAATGCCATTTCGGGCTCAATCATCCAAAACTCAGCCAGATGACGTGTTGTATTGCTGTTTTCGGCTCTAAATGTTGGACCAAAAGTATAAATGTCGCTAAAAGCCATTGCTGCCAACTCACCCTCTAATTGACCCGAAACGGTAAGGTTAGCAGACTTGCCAAAAAAATCTTGCTTGTAATCAATTTCTCCGTTTTCATTTTTAGGAATATTATTTAAATCAAAATTGGTAACGTGAAACATTTCACCAGCTCCTTCAGCATCACTTGAAGTAATAATAGGGGTGTGTATGTACAAGAAACCTTTTTCGTTAAAAAATTTATGTATTGCAAAAGCTAAACTATTTCTAACTCTGAAAACAGCGCCAAAAGTATTTGTACGAAAGCGTAAATGCGCTATTTCACGCAAAAACTCTAAACTGTGTTTCTTTGGTTGTAAAGGATATTTTTCCGCATCACTATCACCTAAAATTTCAATAGTAGTTGCTTTTACCTCAACAACCTGACCTTTTCCTAAAGATGCAATCAATATACCATTAACACTAATAGCTGCTCCGGTGGTTATTCTTTTTAAAACCTCTTCCGAAGTACTTGTAAAATCAACAACAACCTGTAAATTATTATTAGTTGAACCATCATTTAAAGCAATAAAAGAATTGTTACGAAAAGTACGTACCCAACCTTTAACAGTAATTTGCTGATTTTCGGGTATTGTTTTTAAAATATCTTTAATGCGTAGACGGCCCATAATTTTAGTTTTAAGAAAACAAATTTAATAAGATTTTATAATTTAAACTTAAATTAAAACAGCTTATACATTCGGCATTAGTTTAATTTCAACATTTCGTATTCATCGTCGCTAATTGCATCGGCCATTAAAGAATAATTAAATACCAAATCATGAATAAATACCTTTTCGGGAAATTGTTTTGCTTCAATTTGTTTTACAATTTTTTTATTGCCTATTAATTGAATTTCTTCGAATAAATTTGGCGCAATTATTTTAAAATAACTCTTGTTATTTTTATACTTTCGGTAAACCGGAAAGTTTATACCTTTAAAATCCATGCCTAAACCTTTTTTAAAATTAGTTGCTGAATATACTCACGAAAATTACAAAGATAATTTAGAACACCTTTGCATTATTTTGCCAAATAAACGAGGGGCGCTGTTTTTGAAAAATTATTTAGCTCAAACTTTTGGTAAAACAATTTGGCTGCCAACCATAATAAGTGCCGAAGAATTAATTACAGAATTAAGCGGACTGAGAACCATTGAGGAAATTGATTTAATATGTTATTTATACGACAGTTACAAAATCTGTTATGGCGATGATGCCGAAACTTTTGACAGTTTTGCAAAATGGGGGCAGTTAATATTACAGGACTTCAATGAAATAGACCGTTATTTAGCAGATTCTGAACAATTATACGACAACTTAAAAGACATTAAAGTAATTGAAAACTGGAGCCTGGGAGAAGAGAAACTGAGTGAATACCAAATTAATTACTTAAAATTCATGAATAGCCTTGGCGCTATTTATAAACACTTTAGCAGTTTTTTAATTTCACAAAAATGGGCGTATCAAGGCTTGGCCTACAGATATGCGGTTAAAAATTTTGAGAACACTACTTTCACTAACCAATTTCACAAATTAATTTTTTGTGGATTTAACGCATTAAATGCAGCCGAATTAGTTATTTTCAATAAATTATATCAGCAACAAAAAGCAGATTTGCTTTGGGATGCCGACGAATACTATTTAAATGACGCCAATCAGGAAGCAGGATTGTTTTTGAGAAACAATTTCAATTTATTTCAGCAACGCAGCCCTTCATTTATTCAAAATAATTTTGCTAACGAAAAAGAAATAAAAATTGTTTCAGTCCCAAAACAAATAGGGCAAGCCCAAGTTGTAAAACAAACTATTCAAGAATTAATAAAAAATAATATCCCTTTAGATAAAGTAGCTATTGTATTAGCAAACGAAAAATTATTATGGCCTGTATTGCAACAACTACCTGAAGAAGTTGAGCATGTAAATATTACCATGGAGTATCCGCTTCGTTATACCTCTACCTATAGTTTAATAGAACAGTTACTGCAATTGCAAATTAATTTTTCGAAACAAAACCGTCGCGATAAAACAATTTACCACAAAGATTTTATTTCCATTTTACGACAACCAATTTTAATTAATTATGTTAAACATAAGCTAGGCAATATCTCTATTGATGGTATTATAAATAAAATAACGCAAAATAATATCTCTTTTATTACGCCAAAATTATTATCAGAATTATTTAATAACGAACAACATGAAATAATTAATTTATTTAAACCTTCGTTGTCGGTAATAGAATTATGCAATAGTTTTTTAAACGTGCTTAACAATGTTAAAGAAATTATTATTTCAGAACCTTTCAATAACCAATCAAGTTTAGAATTAGAATATTTACAAATCATAATAAAAAATTTTAATCGTTTAAACGAGATCATTCAGAAATACAATCATTTTAGTAACGTACAAGCTTTTAAACAATTATTTAATCAAGTAATTGGTAATACTTCTGCTCCTTTTATTGGTGAGCCATTAAAAGGAATTCAAATTATGGGTGTACTCGAAACCAGAACTTTAGATTTTGACCACGTTATTTTTGTGAATGTTAACGAAAGTGTTTTGCCTTCAGGAAAAACAGTTAATTCTTTTTTACCAAACGATCTTAAGAGGGCTTTTGGCATGCCCCTTTATTTGGAAAAAGATGCCATTTACGCTTATCATTTTTACAGATTGTTACAACGTGCAAACAACGTAGTTATTACCTATGATAGCGAAACAGACACGTTTGGAAAAGGCGAAAAAAGCAGGTTTGTTGCGCAACTTCAACTAGAAATGAAAATCAAAAATCCTAATATAAAAATAACAGAAGAAGTTGCACTTTATGATAATTTTCCTGAAGACACAATCAATTCAATTGCCATCGTAAAAACCGCCGAAAATTTAAAACCAATTTATGAAAAAGCAATTAGCAAAGAAGAATTTAAATCCTTGTCACCGTCTAGTTTATTAATGTTTAAAGATTGTGGCTTGAAATTTTTTTTCAGATACGGCGTTAATTTAAAAGTCAGTAAAGAAGTTGAAGAAAGCGCAGAAGCAAGT
>CANFQR010000044.1 GCA_947449125.1 Bacteroidota bacterium
CCAATAAATTTTTCCAATTAAGGTCTTGAACGTCTTTTACGCCAAATCTTACCGGATTATTGGGGTCTGTTTTTGCAATATAAGAGAGGTCAAAATTTGGCGCTACAACATCGGTTACAGAGTCTAATGTGGTAAATTCACCTTTTGGTTTAAGGTTTGAATAATAGGTATTTGGAAAACCTAGCACAATATGTAAATGTTTGGAGTAAGGAAGATAGTTTAAAAAAGCAAACACCATGATGATGTGTCCCCACCAGCCAATTCTTTCAACGATATGAAGTCCGTTTTCGGAGAAATTACCAAAAAGTAATGGTCCGATATGACTGCTAACAGAGAATCCAAGTGTGCCATCTCCTAGGTTTTTTGCATGTGATAAGTTTCTGGCGTATAAAACTTCATCGCCACCATTCATCATAAAAATAAAACAGATTAATATTATTTCGGCAACTAAAATTAAGTTTGCATCTAGTTTTGGCCATCCATTAAGTTCGCTTTTAATTAAGCGAGGTATTTTTAATAAATTTCTTCTTGCAAGAAAAGCAATTGTTCCTATGAAAGCCAAAACGGATAAAATTTCAATGAAGCTTACCATGAACGTGTAAAAGCCGCCAAGAGATTCTCTGTAGGCTCTGTGGGTTCCTGCAATTCCATCAAAAATAATTTCAATCAGTTCAATTTGAGTAATGATAAATGCAGAGTATAAAAATAAGTGCAAAATGGCGGGGATTGGTTTTGAGAACATTTTTTGTTGCCCGAAAGCAACCAATAACATGGTTTTCAGTCGGGTTGATTTATTATCTTTTAAGGAAATTGTTTTTCCTAAAAGAATGTTTCTTCTGATTTTTTTTGCATTAATATAAAATAAAGCGGATGATCCAATCAGAAGTAAAGAGAAAATAATAGAGCTTATCATTTTTAGTTTATTGTTGGTTTGCTTGATTTCCTTCCGAAAACAGAAAAGTGTATATACCGTTCAGGATTTAATCTTAAGTCTTTTAGCAATTTATCTAAATCTTCAGATGATTTATTTAAGTTGTTATACAGAGAGTCGTTTTTTGCAAGTTTACCAATTGTACCTTGTCCTTCATTTATTTTAGCAAGCAAGCTATTTAACTCTTTCATTGATTTGTCAGCATTGTTGATAGCGTCTTTCAATTGTGCTTTGGCAAGACTGTCTGTCATGTTATTAATATTGCTGATAATGTGATCAATTCTTTCGCCGTTTTTATTTAGGTTAGAAGTAATTTGGTTCAAATTGGTCATTACATTAGATATTTTGGTTTTTTCAGATCCAATTAAGTCATCTAATTTATATGCTGTTTTTTCTAAGGTTGATATAGCTTTTCTTACGCTTTCAAATGATTTGTCTATATTTTCTCGGGTTTTGGAATTTAAAATTAAACTAACCACATTCATTACGCTATCCATGCTTATAATTAGGTTTTCTGCTTTTGCCTGAATAGGTGCGATACGTTTATCTAAAGACTCTTTAAAGCCTTCTTCAGTGCCCGCAATTAATGTGTCGCCGTTTTTTACAAATTCTGTTTCATTACTGTAAATAATTTCAACGGCTTTTGAGCCTAAAAGATCAGAGCTAATTGCTCTTGCGATAGAGCCTTTAGGTATTTGTAAATCTTCAGTTAAAATAAATTTTACCAAGACTTTATTTTTGCCACCTTGTTGAAATAGTGAGATTTTATTTACCTGACCAATTTTGTAACCGTTAATTAATACCGGATTTGCAGGAATTAGATTATCGATTTTTGGATAGACTGCGTATAAAAAATATTTATGAGAAAATAGGTTAGAGCCTTTCAGAAAATTAAGACCCCAAACAAAGGCGGCAATTGAGCAAATGACTACAATTCCAATTTTAAATTCTTTACTTATCTTCACAAAAAAAGATTCTTTTTTAAAGTTTAAATATAGTTATTTTTATTCATAAACTATTAGGTAATCATGAGCAGAAAATTAAGAAATGATGAATTAAATCGCTTGAGTGAAGATGAATTTAAACGTGTAAATAAGCAGCCTGTTATTTTAATTTTAGATAATGTTAGAAGTTTAAATAATGTTGGTTCGGCATTTAGAACAGCCGATGCTTTTTTAATTGAAGAAATAATTTTGTGTGGGTTAACTGGGACTCCGCCTAATAAAGAAATTGAAAAAACGGCGCTAGGAGCTACATCAACGGTTAAATGGACGTATTTAAAAACTACTCTAGAAGCGATTGATTATGTTAAGAATAAAAATTATATACCGTTTGCAATTGAACAGGCTGTTGACAGCATTTCATTAAATAAATTTAAAGCAACTAACGATTGTTTGGCTTTAGTTTTTGGAAACGAGGTTTATGGCGTAGAACAAGATGTTATTGATGTGTGCGCCGGTGTTATTGAAATTCCACAGGCGGGCAGTAAACATTCTTTAAATATTTCTGTAAGTATTGGAATAGTTTTGTGGGAGATACTTCGCGAAAAGCTTGATTAAAAAATACAAGCTATTTATTCATTATATCATTTTGTATTCTGATACTTTCTTCGTGTAAAACTTGGTAAATTTTTTCAATGTGACTTCTTGAAATTCCTAATTTTTCAGCTAATTGAGCGCGTGTGCGTAAAATTTCCTGCCAACGCTCCAATTGAAAAATAGTTATTTGATGCTTTTTTTTGTAAGCACCAATTTCATTTATAATGTGTGTTCGTTTTTTTAAAACAGTAATTAATTCTTCGTCTA
Source organism: Bacteroidota bacterium (assembly GCA_947449125.1). Taxonomy (GTDB): domain Bacteria; phylum Bacteroidota; class Bacteroidia; order B-17B0; family Aurantibacillaceae; genus Aurantibacillus. The sequence goes on from CANFQR010000044.1 coordinate 2,737, forward strand.
TTTCGTCTATAATATTTCTTAATTCTGATAAATTTATAGCAACATCATTATCCGAAGAATTTTGTTTGCGTATAACTAATTTAGAGACTAAGCTATTTAGTTGATGAGGTGTTAATTGTTGTTCGGCATCACTTAAAGCGCTATCGGGATTAAAATGAGATTCAATCATTAAGCCATCCATTCCGAGGTCTAAAGCCTTTTGAGCTACAGAAGGTATTAATTCTTTATTACCGCTAATGTGGCTAGGATCGCATATAATTGGTAATTCAGGAAATAATGTTCTAAGTTCAATTGGAATTTGCCAAAGTGGTTTGTTTCGGTATTTAGTTTTGCCATACGTGTAAAAACCTCTGTGTATGGCCGCTATTTTGGTAATACCACTATTGTTAATTCGTTCTATCGCGCCAATCCAAAGTTGCAAATCGGCATGAATAGGATTTTTCACCATTACAGGAATGTTGGTGCCTTTTAACACATCGGCAATTTCTTGCACGCTAAAGGGGTTAACAGTTGTGCGTGCGCCAATCCACAACACATCAACGCCATAATTTAGAGCTAATTCAGTATGTTGAGCATTGGCAACTTCAACAGTAGTTTTAAAATTAAACTCTTTTTTTATTTCGCTTAACCATTTTAATGCTTCTTCGCCTTTCCCTTCAAATGAATTTGGTCGGGTTCTGGGTTTCCAAACACCTGCTCTGAACAAACTAATTTTATTGGTTTCCTTAAGATTTTTTGCTGTGTTAATGAGTTGTTCTAAGGACTCGGCGCCACAAGGCCCGGCTATAATTAATGGTTCTGAAGTTGCAGGCAACCACGTGTTTATCGAATTAATATTCATTTAAAATGGAACAATTAAAAACATGTAATGTTTTGGAAGTGAAAATTACCTTTTTTATGGTATTTAAAAAACATAATCAAACAATTAGTTTTATACAATGAATCCGGAAAAACCTAAATCACTTATTTTTTTTGAGAATAATTGCTCTATAGGTTTTATTATTGAATGTTGTAAAAAGAAAAAGGATTGCTGTAAAAAATTTAAAAAAGGAGACCGTTGTAAAAAGTGCCCTGGAAGGAAATGATATTATTTACAAATAAGCGAATAAATCTTCTTTTAATTTTTCGATTCCTTTAACTGCAGTTTGCTTTATATGCTTAATTTTTTTAAGCTGACTTAATTTAAATTCTCCCGGATCAAGAAGCCATTTTGGCGTATCTGGTTTTACAAAATCAATAATGCCGGCTGCAGGGTAAACATTAAGCGAGGTGCCTATAACAATAAATAAATCCGCTTCCGCTGCAAGATAATTTGCTGTGTCCATATTAGGCACATCTTCTCCAAACCACACTATGTGAGGTCTTAACTGAGATCCTTTTTCACAGAGTTCGCCAACTAAAATATCAGTTTTATTTAAGGAATAAACTAAGCTAGCATCTTTGGTGCTTCTGGCTTTTAAAAGTTCGCCGTGTAAATGCATCACATGTTTACTGCCGGCACGTTCGTGCAAATCGTCAACATTTTGTGTAATTACCTTGACGTTAAATTTAGTTTGAAGTTCGGCAATAAATTTGTGAGCCGCATTTGGTTTAGCTGATAAAACCTGTTTGCGACGCTGGTTATAAAAGTCTAAAACAAGTGATTTGTTTTTTGTCCAGGCGTCCATAGTGGCTACATCTTCTACACGATAATTTTCCCAAAGTCCACCCGAGTCACGAAAGGTTTTTATTCCGCTTTCTGCACTTATTCCTGCCCCTGTAAAAACAACCAATTGTTTTTTTGTCATTACTATAAATTCTCTTTTATGAACTTAAATATTTTGGTGTAAATATGTAATCTGGTTAAGCCACCGCTAATACCATGACTTTTATTAGGGTAAATCATAAAATCAAAAGGGATGTTGTTTGCAACCATTGCATTTGCTAACTCCATACTGTTTTGTAAATGCACGTTGTCGTCTGCGCTGCCATGAATTAATAAAAATTTTCCTTTGATGCCTTTTACAAAATTAGTTGGTGAATTTTCTTCGTATCCGTTTTTATTTTCGGCTGGTTTTCTTAAAAAACGTTCGGTATAAATGTTGTCATAATATTTCCAATTTGTAACTGGTGCAACGGCTACAGCAGTTTTAAAGGTTTCGCCACCTTTAGAGATGAGTAAAGAGGCCATGTAGCCACCAAAGCTCCAGCCCTGAAAACTTATGCGCGAATTGTCTACATAAGGGAGTTTACCCAAGTATTTTGCAGTTTCAATTTGATCTATGGTTTCTAATTTACCTAATTGTAAGTACGTGCTGTGTTTAAACTGCCTACCTCGTCCTTGGGTGCCTCTGTTATCTACACAAACTACCATATATCCTTCTTGGTTTAAAAAATTATGCCAAAAATAATCAATACCGTCCCATGCATTGTTTACTTCGTTAGAGCCTGGTCCGCCATAGGCATACATATACACAGGGTATTTTTTTGTTGAATCAAAGTTTTGAGGCTTTAAAAACCAACCGTTTAATTCAATCCCTTCTGAAGTTTTAAATTTAAAAAACTGTTTAGTTGATAAATTATAGTTGGACATAGTCGATTTTAGTTCGGAATTGTCTTGCAACACTTTAATAAGTTTACCGTCAATAGTATGCAATTCAAACACGGGTGGTAAGTTGGCATTGCTGTATTTAGAGATATAATAGTTATATCCGGAAGTAAATTCAAACGATGTGAATCCTGATTTTTCAGATAAGCGTTTTTTGTCTTTGCCATTAAGTTTAATACTGTATACGTCTCTGTTAATTGCGCCGCTTTCTGTTGATGTAAAATAAAGTATACCGGCAGATTCGTTAAATCCGTTAAATTCTGTTACGTCAAATTGACCTTTGGTTATTTGGTTGATGAGTTTCCCGTTTAAGTCAAAATAATACAAATGATTATACTCGTCTCGTTCGCTTGAAATAATAAATCCTTTGTTGCCCACAAACTTTAAATCATCGGTTACATCAATGTAGGTTTTACTTTCGTCGGTATAAACCACTTTTCCCGCACCGGTTGTAACGTTGGTAAAAATTAATTCTAATTTGTTTTGTAATCTATTGAGTCTTGTAATTGATAGCACATTTGAATTATTAGTGAATTGAATGCGTGGGATATAGATGTCTTTTTCTGAACCAATATCTGCTGTTGTGGTATTTTTTGTGTTAAGGTCATAAACATGGACCGATACAATAGAATTGTCCTCGCCTGCTTTAGGATATTTGAAGGTATAGGGTGTGGGATATAATTCGCCTTTATAATACTCCATAGTAAATTCTTTTACTTTAGACTCATCAAATTTTACATAAGCTAAATATTGTCCGTTGCTACTCCAATCAAAGTAATCGGCTTTAGAAAATTCTTCTTCATACACCCAATCGGCCCAGCCGTTTTTTATTTTATTTTGTTCGCCATCAGTGGTTACTATAATTTCATTATTGGATTCAATATCTTTAATAAATAAATTATTGTCTCTTACAAAGGCTATTTTTTTGCCGTCGGGTGAAAATTTCGGAAATAATTGCTGGCCTTTGTTGCTTAACTGAATAGTTTTTTTTGTAGCGATATCATAAACAAAATAATTTGCTTTTGGAGAACGTCGGTAAATACTTTGTCTGTTTTCGTACAATAAAAGTTTGTCTTCATTAGGACTAAACTCATAGGTATATAAATTTAAGGGCTTGTTATTATATGTAATGTCTTCGCTTTTTACCAGCTCTTTTATTTTTTTACCTGATTTTAGTTCGAACTGACTTAAAACGAGCTTAGATTCCACCTCTTCAATGTCGGCATAATGCAAACCATCATTCAATACGTTAAAACTTTCGGCTTGTTTAGCGTAAAATTTTCCGCTTCCCCAAATTTCTTGTAAGCTTAATTTTTGTTGCGAAAACAAGGATGCCGAGGTTAGTATAAGTAAGGATACTATTTTTTTCATGTTATTAAGATGTAGTGTGAATTTAAAATTAAAATTTATAATAAATGCAGTTGTTTTTTTGTTTTTAGTAAACATGTTTTTTATCCGTGATAAACTCTTGAAAAAATTATTAAATCATTTTTAATTACCAACACTTCGCCAACTCTTAAATCTTCTTCGTTTTCAACATGCCTAATGTATTCCATAAATACTTGTTCGGCGTCTGCTGTTAGTTTAATAATTTCATAATGTAAGCTTGGAAGCCTATTAAAGGCGTCTTCCCACCATGTTTTTAAAGCTGCTTTACCTTTTATTAAACCTTGGGTTTCTGGATGTCGGATTTTTAATTTTGGACTGTAATGTTCGGCATTATCATTATAGAGTAATAATAATTTTTCGAGGTTGCGTTCGTTAAATGCCTCAAACCATTTTATGGCAATATTTTTATTTTGTTCAGGATTCATGATGTGTTAATTCTGCTTAATTTTAAGCATGCTAAAAAACATTTTTATTTTAACAGTTGCAATTTCTTTTTTGTTTTCTTGTCATCAAAAAAAAATCCAAGTTGATCAATTATTTTATAACGGAATTGTTTATTCTGTAGATTCTTCTTTTACTGTTTATGAAGCCTTTGCTGTTAAAGATGGTAAAATTGTGGCTTTAAATTCAGACAACGAATTGTTTAAAAAATATGAGGCTAAAGTTATTATGAATTTAAATGGTAAAACGGTTGTGCCTGGATTTATTGATGCTCACTGTCATTTTTTAGGTTATGGTTTAGGTTTGCAGCAGGTAAATTTAGTTGGTACAACTTCGTTTAATGAGGTGTTAAATAGAGTGTCTGAATTTGTAAACAGTAAACCAGCAGATAAAGTTAATATGCCAAGTATATTAAATAAAGGAGATTGGATTATTGGACGAGGATGGGATCAAAATGACTGGAAAGACAAACAATTTCCTGATAACAAAAAGTTAGATTCATTATTTCCAAAAACACCGGTAATTTTATATAGAATTGATGGTCATGCTGCGCTTGTTAATACCGAAGCTTTGAAACGTGGCGGTATTACTCAAAAAACAAAACTTACGGGAGGTGAACTTTTAATAAAGGAGAATAAATTAACGGGTATACTAATTGATAATGCTGTGGATCTTGTAAAAAAAATAATCCCTAAGAATAATGATTACAAAATTCAGTCAGCATTGTTAAGCGCACAACTAAACTGTGTAGCTATGGGACTAACCACAATTGATGATGCAGGTTTAATGAAAAGCGAAATTGATATAATTGATTCCTTACATAAATCGGGAAAATTAAAATTACGCGTTTACGCCATGTTAAGCGACTCGGCATCAAATTATGAATATTATTTTAAAAACGGACCTTATAAAACGGAACGGTTAAATGTTCGTTCGTTTAAGTTTTATGCCGACGGCGCTTTAGGTTCACGCGGAGCTTGTTTGTCTCATGATTATAACGATAAAAAAAATTGGAAAGGTTTTTTGTTAAGTGAAAAAAGGCATTTTGAAGAATATGCAAAAATTATTATCAAAAAAGGTTTTCAAATGAATACCCATTGCATTGGTGATTCGGCTTATAAAATAATTTTACAGGCTTATAAAAATGCAGGTGCCAGTAAAAATAATCGTTGGAGAATTGAACATGCACAAGTTGTAAATCCTGACCAAATGAAATTATCAGATGACATTATTCCTTCTGTTCAGCCAACACATGCA
>CANFQR010000045.1 GCA_947449125.1 Bacteroidota bacterium
ATCGTAATCTTTCTTCACAACATTATAATCTCTACCACCCTGCAATAAAAGCATAGGCAAGCTTAATTTTTTGGCTTCCTCTAACACCTTATAATTTCTGTCGAATAACCAATAGTTTGGTTTGGCATTAAATGGTAAACTTACTTTACTTTTTAAATTTAAATCGGGTTTCAATGCATTTTTAACTTGCCATTTTAAAGCCGTAAAATTTGCTTCTTCGGTTTCTGATATATTTTTCTTCAAACTTGCTATGTAATCAAGCTGTTCGGGTAATATTTCTAACAAACTTCTGGCAGGAGCCGCAAGCAAAATTAATCCCTTTAAATTTTTACAGCCCTTCGCAATTAGTGGCGCGCATAATGCTCCCTGACTATGACCGGCAATAAAAATAGAATTGGTGTCAACTCCTGATTGCTTTTTTATAAAATTAAAAGCAGCTACAGCATCCTCAACTGTTTCAGTCTTGTAATCCATACTATCCATTGAAAAAGGATTGTTAAACTGATAAACATAGGTTCGTTTATCATAAATTAAAACGGCAATTCCTTTTTGAACCAGATCTAAAGCAATGTCTAAAAAAATTTTATTTTTACCGATACTTTGATTTCTATCGTGAGGTCCACTGCCATGAACCAAAATTACTACCGGTGATTTTTTTAAATTATTAGGTAAAAATAAACTGCCGGGCAATTTTATAAAAGGATTAGATTCGATTACTATTTCTTTTTTAAGGTAATTAGAAGTAACCGTTGTTTTTGGTTTATAAAACCATTGGTCAGAAAACGTATCTATTTCTAAACGCTCTATATACTGGGCCTGGTCAAAATACAAATACCATAAAAATTTCCCATTATTTGTTTTTATAGAAGTAACCGTAACCATTTTGCACCCTTGTGTATCAACCTCTGTTTTTTCGATAGCTACAATTTTGCCGTTTGTTTTTATAAAATTATTTATCGACCGGTCAGTTTGTGCCGAGATTATTTTTCCGTATACGGTGGAATCAAAAAATTTATCATTTCTGTTTGGAATATCGCGTTTTACGGCACCAAAAAATGACTTAGATAACTTTTTATAAGGATTAACATCCTCTTGCGCTAACATGATGTTGCTAGTTAACAGCGCCAAAAAAAATTGCAAAGAATATCGTAATTTTATCATCCGTTTAAATTGTATATTTATTTAGCTCAAATTTACCATTAAAGTGATACCCAAAGAAACGATTGATAAAATAGTAGAAGCTGCACATGTAGAAGATGTTTTGGGAGAATTTATCACCTTAAAAAAACGAGGTGCTAATTTACTTGGCTTATGCCCTTTTCACGGCGAAAAAACACCTTCATTTACGGTATCGCCTGTAAAAGGTATTTATAAATGTTTTGGCTGTGGAAAATCGGGAAATTCTATAAATTTTATAATGGATCATTTGCAACTCACTTACCCCGAAGCATTAAAGTGGCTTGCAAAAAAATACAACATCGAAATATTAGAGCGCGAAATAACGCCTCAGGAAAAAGAACTGCAAACAGAGCGCGAAAGTATGCTCATTGTTATGCAATATGCCCAGCGTTACTTTACCGAAACTATGTTTAATACCGATGAAGGTAAGTCTATAGGTTTGGGTTATTTTATTGAAAGGCAATTAAGACCTGATATTATTTCAAAATTTCAACTTGGTTATAGTTTAGAAGAAAGAAACGCGTTTACAGCCGAAGCCATAAAAAATGGTTATCAGCCAAAATATTTGGCAAAAACCGGCATGAGTATTTTGAGTAACCGGCATGTGGAAGGTACCGAAATTACTCAATCAGACTTGTTTGACCGCTATGCTGGGAGGGTTATGTTCCCGATACATGATGACGGCGGGCGAGTTGTAGCATTTGGTGGAAGAACATTAAGCAACGATAAAAAAACTGCAAAATACATTAACAGTCCCGAAACAGAGATTTACAATAAAAGCAAAATCTTGTACGGTTTGTGGATGGGCAAAAAATCTATTCAGCAAAACGATTGTTGTTATTTGGTTGAAGGTTACATGGATGTTATTGCCATGCATCAGGCCGGCATTGAAAATGTGGTGGCATCAAGTGGAACATCATTAACTGTAGAACAAATAAAATCAATTCATCGGTTTACAAAAAACATTATTGTTTTGTATGATGGCGATGAAGCAGGACAAAAAGCAAGCAACCGTGCTATACCATTAATTTTGGAAGAAGGCATGAATGTAAAATTGTTAATGTTTCCTTACAACGATGACCCAGATTCGTTTAGCAGAAAGGTAAGTGCCGAAGAGTTTAAAAATTACCTCGACAATAACACGCAGGACTTTTTATATTTCAAAGCAAAAAAATTAAGCTCTCAAACACAAAACGATCCTATTAAACGCGCTGGTGTAATTAAAGATATTGTTGACAGCATTGCTTTAATACCAGATAATATTATTAGAAGCATTTACATTAAAGAATGTTCTAATATTATGGAAATTGAAGAGTCCATTCTTCAACAGGAAGTAAATAAAATTCGTAGAAAAAGTGCTGAAAAAAAAGCAGGTAATGTTAAACCTGAGGATAATAATCAGGAAATAACAATACCAAACACTGAACCCGAATTAATTACAACTGTAAAAACTGAAACCGAACTATTTAATTTTGATGCAGAAGAAAAAAATTTACTTGTTACCCTAATAAAGTACGGGAATATATTAATTACTGTTCAAGCCGAAGATGAAAACAATGTTGAACAGGAAATTGAAATTACTTTAGGTGAATTTATAATTTTTGAATTGTGGCGAGATAACATCAATTTTGAAAATCCTTTACATAAAACTGTTTTAGACGAATACATTGATCAGTTAAAGGATAATAAATTACCAAACATAAATCATTTTTTATATTCACCTGACCCTATAATAAACAGCTTTGCCATAAACCATGTAATTAATAAAAATGAAATAAGTCAGAGATGGATTAATTACGGCGTAATTGTTCCGAGCGAAATTGAAATGGCAAAGAAAGATGCGGAAAAAACTTTATACAGTTTTAAAAGCAGAAAACTAAACTCACAAATAGTACAATTACGAGAAAGCCTTAAAACAATTTCATTTGAAGAATCGTTAATTGTTTTAGAGCACCTAAAACACCTTGACTCTTTAAAAATAAGAGTCAATAAATTATTAGGAAGAGAAATTATTAAATAAATAGAATTACCTAAATTATATTTTAATATTTTATTTCTAAATTTTGAAAAACAAAACTCCACATATCACCAAATTCATTTATTTGTTTAGATACTGGTTTACCTGCCCCATGCCCTGCGTTTACATCAACTCTAATTAACGTAGGATAAGTGCTTGTATTTTTTTCCTGCAATGTTGCAGCAAACTTAAATGAATGAGCAGGCACCACCCTATCATCATGATCGCCAGTTAATATTAAAGTAGCAGGATAATTTAGTGGTTTTATATTATGCAGCGGCGAATATTTTATTAAACAATCAAATTCATTTTTATTTTCACTGCAACCATAATCTACCGTCCAGGCTCTGCCAATTGTAAATAAATGAAATCGTAACATATCTAAAACACCTACTGTTGGTAAAGCCACCTTACAAATATCGGGGCGTTGAGTAAGCACTGCACCAATTAATAATCCACCATTACTTCTACCATGAATTGCTATTTTTTGATAAGAAGTATACTTATTCTTTACCAAATAATCGCAAGCTGAAATAAAATCATCAAACACATTTTGTTTGCTGCATTTAGTTCCTGCTTTATGCCATTCCTCACCGTACTCTCCTCCTCCTCTTAAATTAGGCACACAATAAATACCTCCCGCTTCTAAAAAAACAGCTCTATCTATTCTAAATTCAGGAGACATGGAAATATTAAAACCACCATAACCAAATACAAAACAAGGCGAGTTTGAATTAATGACTAAATTTTTTTTATGCGTAATAAACATCGAAAAATTTGTGCCATCTTTACTTTTATAAAACACCTGTTTTGTAGTGTAATTTTGTGAATCGAAATTACAATTTGGCTTAAACATTAATTTACTTTGCCAGGTTGCAGCATCTAAATAATAAGTTTGTTCGGGTGCCGTGTATTGAACTATACTATATGTAGCAAAGCCATCGTTATGGTTACTGTAAAGAGAGTTTGTTTTACAAATTCCAGGAAGCTCAATTTCTTTTTCCAATACACCATCTAAACTATAACAATTTAATTTTGAACACGCATTTTTTAAATAGGTCGCTATAATTTTATGATTGCAAAACTTAACACTTTCCAATAAATTAGTTGATTCAGGAAGAATTGTTTTCCATATAATATCATTACCATTTTTAATTGAAAACGAAATTAACTTATATTTAGGAGCATTATTATTGGTTAACAAATAAAATGTATTTCCAATATTTTCTACAATATCATTTTCAAAGTCAAAATTGTTTGCAATGGTGATAAATTCAGAATTGGGATTTCGCAAATCTTTTATCATTAGCTTATTTCCACTAGTGCTTTCGCTTACAGAAACAATTAGATAATTTTCATCATCTGTAACATTTGCACTAAAATTATAGTTAGGATGAGACAAGTCATTTAAGACTAAACTATCTCTTTCTTGATTAGCGCCCAAAGAATGAAAATAAACTTTATGAAACTGATTTTTTTGGATAAATACGCCTTCTTTCGGCTCGTCGTATCTACTGTAAAATATGCCATTGCCTTTCCAGCTAATGCTGCTAAACTTAACCCATTTTATGACATCGGGTAAATCTTTTTTTGTAATTACATTTTTAAAATGAATTTCTATCCAATCGCTACCGGCATTTGACAAACCGTAGGCTAATAATGTTGCATCTTTTGAAAAAGCAATAGTGCTTAAAGAAATTGTTCCGTCGTTTGACAGTGTATTTGGGTCTAACAAGACTTCACCTTCCTCAGTCAAATTATTTTTAATGTACAACACATTTTGATTTTGAAGTCCGTTATTTTTATAACAAAAAAAATAATTACCTTTTTTAAAAGGTGCGGACTCTTTATTAAAATTCCACAATTCTGTTAAGCGATTCTTTATTTTACTTCTATTTTGTATACTATTAAAATAATTTTCTGTCACTTCATTTTGGTTGCTTACCCATTTCTCGGTTTTTTCTGAACGATCATCTTCAAGCCATCTATATGGATCTTCAATATTAGTACCGAAATAGTTGTCTATTTGATTGGATTTATCAGTAACCGGATAACTAATTTTATTTTGAGCTACGCAGAAAGCGGTCGTAAAAACCAAAATTGTTATTTGTTGTATTTTTTTCATTATTAAAAACAGGATGTTAATATCTAAAATTGCAGTCTAAATAAGCTTATTATTGACCTTCTATATTTGTAAATATAGATGATTAAAGTAATTTTTTCAATAGCCGCATTCAATAAAAACAAATTGTTAAGCTGTTTGATTATTTCAGTTATTATTCCATTTAATTTAAAGGCACAGTTATCAGATTCTTTAATTAAAACTTACATTAAAGCATTTGCTCCAGAGGCCATCAATCAAATGATTGAATATAAAATTCCAGCAAGTATTACTCTAGCTCAAGCCATTTTTGAAAGCGGTGGCGGAAAAAGTGTACTTGCTAAAAGAGGCAATAATCATTTCGGAATAAAATGCCACTTAGAATGGTTTGGAGATACAATAAGGAAAAGCGATGATAGCTTAAATGAATGTTTCAGAAGTTATAAAAACGCAAGAGAATCGTATGCTGACCACAGTCATTTTTTAACTTCGAGACCTCGTTACAAAAACCTATTTACACTTTCTATTACAGACTACAAAAGTTGGTCAATTGGTTTAAAAAATTGCGGCTATGCAACTAATCCTGTTTACCATGAGGGTTTAATTAAATTAATTGAAAAATATAAATTATACGAATACGACAAAACAGAATACCTCCCTGTTTATGCGTTGATTGCTAAAGATAATAGTTTAATTAAAAGTAAATTTTCAGCAAGTGCATGTACACTCAAAGAATTCAACAAACACAGTGTCTTATGGACAGACGAAAAACAAACATTAATTCAAAGCCTAAACTTAATCGTAGAAAAATACGATTATGATTTAGAAAAAATTGCAGATAATTAATCTGAATTTTCAATTAGTCACGAGTTTTTTTTAGAACCATTTCAATGATTAACAACATTGTATTTGGAAGTTAATTTCATTTATCAAAAATAGTACACGTTTTATTTTTGATTATGGAAACTTTTATAAAATATTTAAAGCAATTTCTATTTAAAAACGTATCAGGTTCAGTTAATAAAAGTGATTGTAATAGTAAACTCAAACTTTTATTTATACCAATTGTGTTAATTACAATTAATAGTACAAATCTTCAGGCCAATAAATGCATAGCAGTAACCAACGGAAATTGGACCAATTCAGCTACTTGGTCTTGCGGAACAATACCTACATGCGGAGATTCTATAATTATTCCTGCAGGAAAAACAGTCACTATTTCTAGTCAACAAAATTACACATGTGGGTTACCTATACAAATTCTTATTTACGGCAACTTAAAATTTATTACGGGCAATAAATTAATATTACCTTGTAACTCACAAATAACAGTGTATGCAGGTGGATTCATTATTCCAGGTAGCGGAGGAAGCGGAAACTCAAATTTGATAGATATTTGCAACACAGTAGTTTGGAGTTCAGGCATGGGAACACTATCTGGTCCAAATTGCTTACCATGCTTCAGTTTAGTTTTACCAATTGAGTTACTTTCTTTTTCCGGTAAAATAATTGATGATGCTGTTGAATTGTCTTGGAGCACCGCAACCGAAAGTAAATCACACTATTTTGACATCGAAAAAAGTACTGACGGTAGCCATTTTGAATACCTATTTACGATACCATCAAAATCAACAAACGGAAATAGCACAACACAATTAAATTATTCTGCCATAGATGGCAGCATAAATGAAAATACAACTTACTACAGATTAAAACATGTTGATACTGATGGTGAATTTTCAATGAGTAAATTAATATCTGTAAACTACTTAAAAACAAAAAATTTAAGTTTTATTATTTATCCAAACCCTAGCAATGGTAATTTTAATGCTGAAATATCAGGTATAAACAACAATGAAAAAATAACTGTTTTACTAACTGATAAAAGCGGAAGATTAATTTTTTCAGAAAATTTTTTAAAATTAAATAATTCTAAAAATATTATTTTTAAAAACGATTCAAATTTACAATCCGGTGAATATTCATGTACTATTTTAGTTGAAAACACAACACATTCATTTAAAGTGATTGTTAATTAATTTGCTTTAAAGCAATGTACTTAAACTAATTAAAAACCAAATCTTAAAGCGCTTATTAATTTGTAAAAACCTTTATTAATCCTAAATTTACCGCTTTAAAAATCACTTTATTAAAGCTAAAAAAACACATAAATTATGGATTACAGAATTGAAAAAGACACAATGGGTGAGGTAAAAGTACCTGCGAACGTTTACTGGGGTGCACAAACAGAACGTAGCCGAAATAATTTTAAAATTGGTCCGGAAGCCAGCATGCCAAAAGAAGTCATTTACGCTTTTGGTTACTTAAAAAAAGCTGCTGCTCTTGCAAATAATGAACTTGGAGTTTTGAGCAAAGAAAAATGCGATTTAATTTGTAAAGCCTGCAATGAAATAATTGCCGGCGAATTAGATAACCAGTTTCCTCTAGTTATATGGCAAACAGGTTCAGGAACACAAAGCAACATGAATACCAATGAGGTAATTGCTTACCGTGCCCATGTTATGAATGGCGGAAAATTGGAAGATGAACCAAAAATTTTACATCCTAATGATGATGTAAATAAGTCGCAATCCAGCAACGACACCTACCCAACGGCCATGCACATTGCTGCATATAAACAGGTGGTGGAAATTACCATTCCGGGCTTAGAGAAATTAAAAAATACCTTAGAACAAAAATCAAAAGATTTTGCAACTATTACCAAAACAGGTCGTACTCATTTTATGGATGCCACGCCGCTTACCTTAGGCCAAGAATTTAGTGGATATGTGCAACAAATAAATATGAGTATTCGCACTTTAAAAAATGCTTTAGAAGCTGTAAGCGAACTAGCTTTAGGTGGAACCGCCGTAGGTACAGGTCTTAATACACCTAAAGGTTATGACGTTTTAGTTGCCAAAAAAATTGCCGAATTAACCAAACTACCATTTGTAACAGCTCCTAACAAATTTGAAGCGTTAGCTGCCCATGATGCGATGGTAGAATTAAGCGGAGCTTTAAAACGTACAGCCGTTGCTTTAATGAAAATTGCAAA
>CANFQR010000046.1 GCA_947449125.1 Bacteroidota bacterium
AGGTTGATGAAAAATAGTGTGTCCATGTGAGGCAATGGCCTGAGGTTTTATTTGGCAATTAGCTAAAAAGTTATTTACCTCATTAGCAATAAATTTCCCATAAATACTATTTAGTTCAAAATATTTTTCAGCAGATAAATTTATGGCGTTGTTAAGTTTATATTTCCAATCCGCTGAATACTCAACTGTTTTTGAGTTTACAATTTTAAAACTAAACGATTTGTCTTGTTGGTAAAACTCACAAGTAGCCATATCTAAACCATCCAAAGATGTTCCACTCATTAAACCAAGAACCCTGAAAATTTTATTTGAAGTATTTTCCAAAATAATGCACTTTTTTTATTGTTGCAATGGTACTATACACTTATATTTGCAAGGTTACAAAATTAGTTTAAACCTTAAAATAAAATATTATGCATTTTGATTTATCTGAAGAACACTTAATGATTCAAAAAGCGGCTCGCGAGTTTGCTCAAAACGAACTTAAACCAGGTGTTATTGAACGCGATGAACTCCAGAAATTTCCGACTGAGCAAATTAAAAAAATGGGAGAGCTTGGATTTATGGGAATGATGGTTGATCCAAAATATGGCGGCGGCGGAATGGACACGATTTCTTATGTGCTGGCCATGGAGGAAATATCTAAAGTAGATTCTTCTTGCAGCGTAGTTATGAGTGTAAATAACTCTCTTGTATGCTGGGGTCTGGAGACATTTGGTAATGAAGAGCAAAAACAAAAATATTTAGTGCCTCTTGCTAAAGGTGAGAAAATTGGTGCGTTCTGCCTGTCAGAGCCCGAAGCCGGTAGTGATGCAACTTCGCAAAAAACTACAGCAATAGATATGGGCGATCATTATTTATTGAACGGTACAAAAAACTGGATAACCAATGGCAACAGTGCCTCAGTTTATTTAGTAATTGCGCAAACAAATATTGAAGCTGGTCACAGAGGTATTAATGCGTTAATAGTAGAAAAAGGAATGCCTGGATTTACAGTGGGTCCTAAAGAAAACAAAATGGGAATACGCTCTAGCGATACCCATTCCTTAATGTTTGACAATGTAAAAGTTCCTAAAGAAAATAGAATTGGAGAGGATGGTTTCGGTTTTAAATTTGCCATGAAAACTCTAAGTGGTGGGCGTATAGGAATTGCTTCTCAGGCTTTAGGCATAGCTAGCGGAGCTTATGAGTTAGCTTTAGCTTATTCTAAAGAACGTAAAGCTTTTGGAAAAGAAATATGTAACCACCAGATTATTCAATTTAAATTAGCCGATATGGCAACTAAAATTGAAGCGTCACGTTTATTGATTTACCGATCTGCTTGGCTAAAAGATCAACACTTACCACTTGATAAAGAAAGCGCTATGGCAAAAGTTTATGCCAGCGAAACAGCCATGTGGGTAACAACTGAAGCTGTTCAAATACATGGTGGTTATGGTTTTGTAAAAGAATACCATGTTGAACGTTTAATGCGCGATGCCAAAATAACCCAAATTTATGAAGGCACCAGCGAGGTGCAACGAATCGTTATTTCAAGACAATTATTATCCTAATTTTTTATCTTTTCTTATAAAAAAACCTCCTCAATACTGAGGGGGTTTTTTGTTATACAAATTTTTAAAATAATCAACCTTTTTTTAATGAATTATTCTTGTAACTTTATTACTTAATAGAATTGGCGTATGAGTGCTTTTGATGATGATGACGAAAACGGACAGCATGAAAATGAATTTGAAGAAAATTTAAAGCGTTTTGAAAATATGTTGGCTAACGATAAGCCCGATTTTTTTGACGCGGATAACCTTGAAGAAATAATTGATTATTATTTACAATGGTTAAATTATGATATGGCAAAAAAAGCCATTGATTTTGGTTTAGAGAGATTTCCTTTTTCAAGCATAATAAAAATTAGGCAGGCCCAATACTTATCTAGCCAACATTTTACTCATGAGGCTTTAACCATATTAAATGAAGTTGAACAAATAGAACACAACAACTTTGATTTGTACATGGCTCGCGGCAATATTTATAGTCAAATGGGACTAGGCGAGCAGGCTATCGAAAACTTTAAAAATGCAATTCCTCTCGCCGAAAACAAAGATGAAGTATATGTTGCATTAGGAATTGAATTTTTAAATGAAGATAAGACAGATGATGCTATCTATTATTTGAAGAAGGCTATAAAATTAAATCCCAAAAACGAAGTGGCATTAAATGAACTTTCACTTTGTTTTGATTTATCAGGAAGATCAAGTGAGGCAATAGCTTTTTACGAAAACTACATTGACAATCACCCCTTCAGTTATTATGCATGGTTCAATTTAGGTTTAGGCTACAGTCGTATGGGATTGTTTGAAAAAGCCATTGATGCCTATGATTACGCCATTGCTATAAACGAAAATTTTAGTTCTGCCTATTTTAATAAAGCGAATGCACTAGCGCAATTGGAAAAATATGAGGAAGCGATTACTATTTATAAGGAAACTTTTAAATACGAGGAGCATGAACCAACAACCTATTTTTATATTGCAGAGTGCTACGAAAACATTAATGATTTTGAGTCGGCGCTTGTAAATTACAATAAATGTGTAAAAATAGATCCCGCAAATGCGGATGCTTGGTTAGGAATTGGGGTTGTATTAGACGCTCTAAATAGATTAACCGAGGGGGTACATTATATTAAAAAAGCTATAGAAATAAATCCAAATAACGCCGAATACTGGTATGTCTTTGCTGAAATTCAAGAAAAACTTGGATTTGCAGAAGAAGCTGCTATGGCCTACCAGCGAGTAATCGAATTAGAATATCCTGATTATGATGTTTGGTTAGATTACAGTAAACTTTTACACCAAAATAATTACATTACAAACGCAATTGAAACACTAATTGAAGGCATAAAATATTTTCCGGACGTGGCAGAATTATATTATAGGATGGGTATAATTTTATTAGACAAAGAAAACAGAAAAGAATCGTTAGAATATTTTGAAAAAGCTTTGTCTCTCGATTATTCAAAACACAACGAAATTTTTGAATATGCACCGATGTTACAAAACGATAAAGAAATTTTAAACTTAATTTCCAATCACAAAACTAATTATGGCAAAAAATTATAATTTTAATTTATCACACTTACCCGAACGTACATCAAGTCCACGCCAAAATGGAGTTACCATGGTAATGGATAAGGGTATTAGTTTAAGACAGGCTGAAGATTTTTTAAGCACTTCATCAGATTATGTTGATTTTGTAAAGCTTGGATTTGGAACTTCTATTATTTCGAAAAATGTAAAAGAAAAAATTAAACTTTATAAGGATGCCGGCATAAAAGTTTATGTTGGAGGTACACTTTTTGAAGCCTTTATTGTTAGAAATAAATTTGACGATTATTTAAAATACATTAGCGATTTAGGTTTAGATTGCGCGGAAGTGAGCGATGGAAGTATTGAATTAAACCATGAAAAAAAATGCGACTACATAAATAAACTATCTAAAGAATTTATAGTTTTAAGCGAGGTTGGTAGTAAAGAAGAAGGTGTTATTATTCATCCGGCTCGTTGGATTAAAATGATGGAAAATGAATTAAAAGCAGGTTCATTTAAAGTTATTGCAGAAGCCAGAGAAAGCGGAACGGTAGGTATTTTTCATAAAAATGGTAGTGCTCATACACTACTTATAAATAGAATTGTAAACAAAGTAAAAATTGAAAATATTATTTGGGAAACCCCGCTTAAAAGCCAACAAGTATACTTTTTAAAATTATTTGGATGCAATGTAAATGTAGGTAATATAGGTGTAGATGATGTTATCCCTTTGGAAACACTGCGCCTTGGTTTACGTGGCGATACTTTTTTTACCTTTTTACCTGAAGAAATGAAACAACCATTTTAACTTATTAAAAACATGAAAGAAATTACACCTCAAGAATTAAAAGATTTAATAAATTCTAAAGCTGATTTTCAATTAATAGATGTTCGCGAAGAATACGAACACGAAGAAGTAAATATTAATGGAATGTTAATTCCTATGGGCGAAATACTAGAAAGGTCGGCCGAAATTTCAAAAGACAAACAAGTAGTTATTCATTGTAGAAGCGGAAAACGCAGCGCTACTGTAATTAACGCTTTAGAAAACCAACATGGTTTCAGTAATTTATATAATCTCAAAGGTGGAATTTTAGCCTACATAGAAGAAATAGGTATTTAAAACTAATTAACCCCCATTTAATTTATTATCACACTAAACTAATTTAACATGATAGAATTGTTTAAACATATTTTGCATTTAGATTTTGACTGGTTATTTGCTAACTACGGCACAGCAATTTATGTAGTTTTATTTTTGGTAATTTTTATAGAAACCGGCCTGGTTGCAATGCCTTTTTTGCCTGGCGACTCGCTTTTATTTACGGCGGGTTTATTTGCGCGCGCAGGTTTATTAAACATGTCGTACTTACTTATTTTATTATTCATTGCCGCGGTATTAGGAGACAATTGTAATTATTGGATTGGAAGAAAAATAGGTGTACGTATTTTTAATTTAAAACTAAAAGGTAAAGCCTTGGTAAAAAAAGAATACCTAGATAAAACACATTTATTTTTCGAGAAACACGGAACCAAAGCAATTATCATGGCGCGGTTTGTCCCATTTGTGAGAACATTTGCACCATTTGCCGCAGGCATTGGCGAAATGAATTATAAAAAATATATTCTTTTTGATATTTTTGGCGGAGCATTATGGATTGGAAGTTTAACGATTGCCGGATACCTTTTAGGTGAGGTAGAATTTATCAGAAAACATATTGATTTAGTTTGTTTGGGAATTATTTTACTCTCCGTATTACCTATCATTTTAAGTTTTATAAAATCAAAAATCAAAAATTAAGAATTTATACTTTTTATCATTCTCATTAATTCCAATTTAAGTTTGTAAAGTTTTAAGGGCCTAATTCTCTCAATTTATTGATTTTCATTTTAAAAAAATTTACAAAAATCCTTTTTTTTTAGAAAAATTAAGATTAAAATTGAATTATTAATGTGGATGCCAGATCCCACAAAAAAAAACGGGGCAAAACCGAAAAGCCTTATGAGTAGGAAACAAAAAACAAAACACAATGTTAAAAAAAATCAAAACAATCGCTGCAATCGTTGTTGCAACTGTAGTAATGACTAGCTGTTCATTAACTTTACCAGTTACTGCTACTTCTAATTCTGTTGGATCTAAAGTAGGAAAAGCTAAAGCTACTGGTTTCTTAGGAGTGCTTTTCTTCAATGCTGATGCAAGTATCCGTTCAGCTGCAAAAAATGGTGGTATCACTAAAATTTCAACTGTAGACATTAAGCAAGGAAACATCCTTAACTTAATCGTTACTTATGAAACAATCGTAACTGGAGAATAATTTTTATTTTCAAGAATAGCGGGTTTTAAGCAATCATAAAACGAATTACAAGTTTAAAGAATTCTTAATTCTAAATGTACTTGTAATAACTAAAGTCTTCGATTTTATAATTTGCTTTAACCCGCTGTTTTTTTTATATCAACACCCTCCATTTACCATGAATAAGCTAATATATCTGCTTTTTTGCTTCTTGTTTGTATGTTGTAGTAACAACCGTAAACATAATGAAGTAGAAATTTTTAATGGTTTAAAATTTAAACTTCAAGAAGCTGAAGTGCAAGAAAACATTAATGATGTAACAAAAAAAAATTATTTCTCTTTTTTTGGCAAAAACAAAAATCAATTACCATTATTCAAATTTATCAAAAGCAAAAACTACGAGATTTACATTGGGCTGCCGTTTAAAACAAGTATACCAAAACTCCTCAGCAACTCAATAAGTGTTAACGACAGCAGTGTTATTATACTTAATAGCGATTCTGTTTCATTTATGTTCAGAAAATCAAAATTAAACAACAATTACATAACTGAGTTTGCAAAACAATATGATGCCAACATCATTTATTTGTTATGTGTAAGTAATTCTAAATCTGTTTCAGACTCAATTTTTTCTTTCGAAAAATTAAGCAAAAGAATTGCTTTATAAACTAAAAAAATAATTTACTTTTTATGATTAAGCTCATTTTTAAACTTTCCTTTTTATTAATTGTAACGGTTTTCTTATCGGGTTGTTTTGGTATAAAACCAGAAAAATCAGGTGCTTCAGGTAAATTATATGAAACTTTTTTTGTGGGTGACGAAGGAACACAATATTTTATTAAAGCTATTA
The DNA here is from genome assembly GCA_947449125.1 of Bacteroidota bacterium. Classification (GTDB taxonomy): domain Bacteria; phylum Bacteroidota; class Bacteroidia; order B-17B0; family Aurantibacillaceae; genus Aurantibacillus. Next base: position 6,228 of record CANFQR010000046.1, read on the forward strand.
AATTTAGCAGCAACTTAAACAGCGATCAGACCTGGACAGATATTACTTTCAGATACAAAAATGAATTAAAAGATTCGGCAACAATTAATTTTTCTTTTTTAAACAAAAAACTTCTTAAATCAATAGATAGTATAAGTATTCAAAACAATGACAAATACACCTCTTCAACTAATTTTAAACTATTATTTGCAGAGAAAGTAAAAAACTATTACAAATCTAGGTTTACCGTAAAGTTTAAGCTTTCGGATTTAGGTTCATTATTTAATAATTACGACTGGGTAATTAAAGCCTACAGTAAAAACGAATCGTTTAATTATTACGCAACTAAAAAAACAAAAAAACAATTGTCAAAAATTAACGATGAAATAATTATTTTATTTAAATAAAATCTTACTGTTTTTATCTTTTATCTTTTTTAATTTCCGAAATTTCCACTTTTAAACCGCGTAGCATATTCATAATGCTATCTAAATTAAGCTCCTCATTCTCGTACTGATTCATGTTTATGCAACATGAATATTCCCAAACTTCTAAAATGTCCGAAGCCTTTACTTTAAATGGTTGATATAGTTTATTATCAGAATGCAATTCATAAGTACCTTCTTTTTTATTAAAGGCCATTATGCGTTTATAAGCCAATCCGTCATCTTTGGTTACTACTATAAATGTTTGCCCAAGTTTAATATCTTCTAACCTGTCTAAAAACTTTGCAATAACAAAAGACCCCTCTTTAATTGGGGGCATACTATCTCCTTTAATCGGAAACGCACGATGCTTACCGGAAGGTAAAAAAGGCAGTTTCATTTGCGGTAATTTTTCTATATAATCCGGGTCGGCATATCCACGCGTATATCCGGCAGACGCTTTTAACGGAATTAATTCTACCATATCATTGCCATCATTATCCAATAAAATGGGAAATAAAATACGGTTTTTACCAATTTTCATTAAGCCATCTAAATTTGTTTTTTTTAAATCGCCTCTCACCAGGGCATCAATGGCAATATGAAAATATTCCGATAAACGAATTAATAAATCTATGGGAGGTTCGTTACGCGCCTCTTCATAACCGCCAATACGCGAACGTGTTACTTTTAAATCGTCGGCCAACTGTTCTTGAGACAAGCCTTTTAACTGACGTAAAAACCGAATGTTAGATGCTATTTTGCTCATTGCTATATTTTATAGTTTAAAAATACTATTAATTATAGTTATTTGCAAAAAATAATTGATTGTTGATTATTGCTAAAAAGATGGGATAAAACAAATCAATTAGGATAAAAAGAAGTTTCTCCTTCTTGACCATAACCAACAACGACCCTATCCTTAAACAATCTAAAACTAAAATTACTTCCATCCTCGGGGCTCATGCCTTTTAAAATAGCATACATACCGTATGTTTTTATATCTACATTGATATAGTAAAACTCAGCATTGTGTTTGTTTTTAATTTTAATACCATAGGTATTTAATGATGAAATATAGCCGTAGGTTACTTTAAGCCCATTATCGGGATTACTAAACCATTTGTCTTGCATAAAAACTCTAACATCGTCCTCTATTGAAAACGGCTTGCTTTGTGCATTTGATTTGACACCTGCTATAAGGAATATGCTGAATAGTAAAATGTGTTTTTTCATGTTTATTTGTTTAATTTCTTTGATTTATTAATGATTTGTTTTAGTCCCAAGGATCATAGTTCCCCTTTTTTAATGTTTTCGTTTTTAAAAATGACTCTAAGGAAAGTTCTTTAGAGTTCATATAAAACCATATTTTAGAAATGTATGAGCCTTTGAAACAATCATAGTTATAAATAGGTAGAAAAATAAATTTCTCACCTGTTTTAGAATCTCTTGAATAAGATATTTCTGGCATTATACAAACAGTTGCTTCGCCCCAATTTCCCCATGAAGGCAATGCCCTATAACATTCCATTTTGTTTCCAGTTATTATTATTTTAAACCAATAATCCAATTTACCCTCAGTTGAACTAGAATATATCCAAGTTCCTTGTAGCATTTTGTATTTTTCTGCTTCTTCATGGTTTTTAATTTTTTCAGCAGCTAATCTTTCTTTTTCAGCTTTTCTAG
>CANFQR010000047.1 GCA_947449125.1 Bacteroidota bacterium
GAATCATTTGTGAGTGGCATGTGTAACAACCTTCTCTTATATAAATATCTCTGCCTTCTAATTCTAAGGGGGTGTAAGGTTTTACGCTTGCTATAGTTGGGATGTTTGATTTAACCAAAAATGTTGGAACTATTTCGATGATTCCGCCAACTAACACAACAACTAAGCTCACAATTAATAATTGAATTGGCTTACGCTCAATCCAACGATGCCAGTTGTCAGTAGAATGACCGTGGTAATTATTACTTAATGGCATAGCTTCTGCTTCTTCTTCGGCAAGGAAAGAGCCTGATTTTGCAGTTTTATATAAGTTATAGGCCATAATTATTGCACCAACCAAGTATAAAGTTCCGCCAATAGAACGCGCAGCATAAAAGGGAATCATTTTTGTTACTGTATCTAAAAACTGCCATTTTAATTGACCTTCAGGCGTAAAATCTTTCCACATAGAGCTTTGCATGAAACCTGCCCAATACATTGGAACTGCATATAATAAAATACCTAGGGTTCCAATCCAAAAATGTGTGTTAGCCAGTTTTTGAGAATATAGTTTTGTTCTGAACATTTTAGGAATTAAGAAATATAATACACCAAAGGTTAAGAATCCGTTCCATCCTAACGCGCCAACATGAACGTGAGCAACAATCCAATCAGTAAAATGAGAAATGGCATTTACATTTTTAAGCGAAAGCATGGGTCCCTCAAAAGTAGCCATACCGTATGCTGTAACGGCAACCACCATAAATTTTAATACAACGTCTTCTCGCACTTTATCCCATGCGCCACGTAAAGTTAATAAGCCGTTAATCATACCTCCCCATGATGGAGCAATTAACATTACCGAAAATACAACGCCTAAAGATTGTGCCCAATCAGGAACAGCGGTATATAACAAGTGGTGAGGCCCTGCCCATATGTATAAAAATATTAATGCCCAGAAATGTATAATTGATAAGCGATAAGAATATACAGGACGATTTGCCGCTTTAGGTATAAAATAATACATTAAACCTAAATAAGGAGTTGTTAAGAAAAATGCCACAGCATTATGACCATACCACCATTGAACCAAAGCATCTTGAACTCCTGCATACCATGAATATGATTTTGTTAAAGATACCGGTAACTCTATAGAATTTACGATATGCAACATGGCAACCGTAACAAATGTGGCTATATAAAACCAGATGGCTACATATAAATGGCGTTCTCTTCTTCTAATAATAGTTCCAAACATGTTCCAACCAAAAACAACCCAAACCAGTGTAATTAAAATGTCTATTGGCCATTCTAACTCTGCGTATTCTTTACCTGTAGTGTATCCTAACGACAGCGATAACGCGGCCAGAACAATTATTAATTGCCAGCCCCAAAAATGTATTCTGCTTAACATGTCGCTAAACATTCTGGCTTTTACTAAACGCTGCAGCGAATAGTAAACGCCCATAAATATTCCATTACCAACAAATGCAAAAATTACAGCGTTTGTATGTATTGGGCGTGTACGGCCAAAGGTGATGTATTGTAAATCAAAATTTAATGCAGGAATATACATTTGTAAGGCAACAATTACACCTACAAGCATTCCTACCAAACCCCATAGCACTGTTGCAATGGAAAACATTTTTACAATCTGGTTGTCGTACTTAAATTTTTCTAATTCCATAAAAGCGTGTTTTTTAATCGTTTGTTTTTTTTGTTTTTTCTTTGTTATTGTTGGTTATTTCATCATCGAATAGAATTCTCACAGAAGGGGTATAATCATCTTCGTATTGCCCTGATTTTACTGACCAAATAAAAGCTATTAAAAATCCGATAGCTATTAGTAAACTGGCTGAAATTAAGACGAATATTACGCTCATTTTGTTTTCGAAATTAATTATGTTAAAAAATATGTATATTGAGTATTATCATGCCTAAATATGATTTTTATCATGTTTTAATTTTCTTTCAAAAAAGTTACTCATACCTGTTGTTAGCAATACAATACTAATTGAACTTATTGGCATTAATATGGCTGCTATAACGGGTTGTAAATCGCCCTGCACGGCGTAAAACAAACCAACAAAGTTGTAAATAACAGAAAGTATAAAGCTGGCGTATATTATAGATTTTTCTTTTTTACAATAATTAATAAGTTTATCTAATAAATTAAATTGTTTCCCTGATAAAATGGCATCGCATGCCGGCGAAAAATTGTTTGTGTCGTCGCTAATTGCTATTCCTACATCGCTTTGTATCAGTGCACCTGCGTCATTGAGCCCATCGCCAATCATAAGTACTTTTTTATTTTTTTGTTGCAGGTGTTTTATAAAATTTAATTTGTCTTCCGGCTTTTGGTTAAATAACATTTCTGTGTTTGGTCCAAAAACAGTTCTTAGGTAATTTTTTTCGGTTGAGTTATCACCTGATAAAATTTTTAATTCAAAATTTGGTTCTAAATCGGAAATTATTTTTTCTAATCCTGCTCTGTAAGAGTTTTTAACTATAAAACAACCTAAAAATTCATCGTCAATTCTTACATAAACTCTGCTACCAAGATTAACTGATTCTGTTTTTTGATTAAGCACAAATTCTGATGAGCCTATTTTTATTAATTTGTTATTTATAATACCTGATGCGCCGAAGCCTTTTAAATCTTTGTAATTTTTAATTGTTAACGATTTACTAAATGGTAAATAACTGCTGATACTTTTGCTTAAGGGATGATTTGACTGATTGGCAATTGAACGGATTAGTTGTGATTGTTCTTCGGTTAATTCATAACCTTGAAAAATAATTTCTGATTTTCCTTGCTCGGTTATTGTTCCTGTTTTATCAAAAACAATGGTGTCAACATTTGCCAGTTGTTCAATTACATTTGCATTTTTAACGTAAAGTTTGTGCTTGTTTAAAATTCTTATCATGTTTCCATTTGTAAACGTGGCGCTCAATAATAGTGCACAAGGGCATGCTACAATTAAAACAGAAGTTATTGCGCTCCATATTTTTGAGGAGTCGTTTAACGACCAGTAAATTGACGAGATGGCGGCTATTAAGAAAAGTATATAGGTAAAGTATTTACTGATTTTATGAATAAACGAGTTGTTTGCTATTTCTTTTTTTTCTTTAAAAGCCTTATTGTCCCATAATTGAGTAAGGTAACTTTGTGAGACTTCTTTTATAACTTCCAATTCAATTGCTCCTGAAGTTTGTTTACCGCCGGCATAAATAATTTCTCCTATAGATTTTTCTACCGCAATAGATTCTCCGGTTACAAAACTATAATCAATGGTAGCTTTGCCCATAAATAAAATAGAGTCGGCCGGTATAATTTCGTCGTTATGAATTTTAATTCGGTCTCCCACTTTTAAATCGGCAACAGAAATTTGATTTTCTTTTCCTTCTGTGTTTAAAATACTCACTCCAAGAGGAAAATAAGAAGTGTAATCGCGATCGAATGAAATACTTTGGTAAGTGAGTCCTTGAAAGTAACGACCAATTAACATGAAAAAAACAATGCCACTCATTGAGTCTAAATAACCTGAACCAGTATTTGATACTATTTCGTACACACTTCTGCTAAACGTAATTAAAACAGCCAGAGCAATTGGTGCATCAATATTTAAAAATTTTTGTTTTAAGCCTTTTATTCCGGAAATAAAAAATTCAGATGCTGAATAAAAAAATACAGGTAGTGACAAAAGCAAGTTTAAATAATTAAACCAATTTTTTAATTCAGGATTTTCTAGTTTTTCTAATGAAAAATATTCAGGAAAACTAAACATCATAATGTTTCCAAAACAAAATCCGGCCACTCCAATTTTAATTATTTTGGTTGTGTCGTATTTTTTTATGTTTTTTGAATTAACATCTTTTAGGCTGATATGCGGTTCATAACCTATTAGCGTAAGAGTTTCGGCAACTTTTTTAAGAGAAGTAATATTAAAATCGAAAATTAATGTAACTTCCTTTTTTAAAAAGTTTACCTGCGATTTAATTATACCGATATTTATTTTATGAAGATGTTCTAATATCCAAATACACGAACTGCAATGCATTTGGGGTAAATAAAATGTAATATGCTGATGCGTTTCGTCTTTAAAGTGAATTAACTTATTAATTATTTTTTCATCATCTAAAAAATCAAATTTTCCGGCTCTTATTTTTCTTTTTTGATTTATACCGGGATTATTTGTAAGGTCGTAATATTCACAAAGTTCATTTTTGTTTATTATTTCGTATACCGTTTTACAACCTACGCAACAGAAATTTTTTTCAGCAAGTGTAATTTGTTCTTCATTACAGTTTTCACCGCAGTGGTAACAACAAGTTTTTTCGGCAGAGCTTTTTAATACGGACATGATTTAAAAAGTAAAATCAATTTTACAATGAGTATATTTTGAAACTTGTTTAACGTAAGAAGTTTTAATTTTAACAAAGGTATTTGGTTGAATTTTTTGATTTTTGATAAATCTCAATACGATTTATGATAAAAATCATTTTTTAATTTTAAGTAATTTATTAAGCGCCTTTGTTTTAATTGTATTTACTCACTTTATGTAACTTTTGTGACTGAATAACTTATTCAATTTACACTAACTTTAAGTAAATAAATTCTGAACATAAAATGAACTTAAAAAAAATTGACTTAAAAAATTGGGGCCTTTGGAGGGTTATGCGTTTGGTTTTAGGTATTATTATTAGCATTACCGGAATCATAACTTTAGATTTTATTTTGATTGCAGCCGGAATTTTTTTATTGGTTCAGGCATGGATAAACACATGTGTATCTTGTGTAACGGGTTCTTGCGATATTCCCAAAACCAAATTAATTCAAAAAAAATAATTTATTTAAAATTTTTTGTGGTAAATAAATTTACGCAAGAATAAGCTTAGGGATGTAGTTTTATTTAATCTTGTAAATTAAATTTTTTCGGTTTTTTTAAATCTGACATTAATCATAAATGCAAACTGAGTTAAGTCAACATTTAATTATTATTTCTTTAGCAGTTTTGTTGCAAATAAATTAAAATGACAATTTATCAAAAACACGGAAAAATTCCTGCAAAAAGGCATGTTGTTTTTCGTCAGCCTAACGGCGAAATATATCACGAAGAATTATTTGGCACAGAAGGGTTCTCCAGCACATCATCTTTGGTTTATCATTTAAATCCGCCAACCATGGTTAAAGAATTGGGCGAGCCTTTTTCTGTGAGACCCGAACTGGCAATTGAAGAAAATCTTAAAGCGCTTAGCTTTATGGGTTATGATGTAGAACCTGAAGCAGATTACATTAAAAGTCGTAAAGTTTTTATGTTTAATGATGATATGCAAATTGGCATTGCCTGTCCGAGTTCATCTATGAACGACTATTTTTTTAAAAATGCCGATTCGGACGAACTATTATTTATTCAAAAAGGCAGCGGACATTGTAAAACCATGTACGGAACAGTTGATTTTGAATATGGTGATTATGTATTTATACCCAGAGGTACTGTTTACAAATTGGAGTTTAATACCAATGAAACTAAAATTTTGTTTGTTGAATCGCATAGTCCTATAAGAACTCCGAAGAGATATAGAAATGAATATGGCCAACTATTAGAACATTCGCCATTTTGTGAGAGGGATTTTAAATTGCCTTATAATTTTGAAACACATACTCAGCAAGGTGATTTTAAAATAATGATAAAAAAACGTGGACTAATTTATCCGTATATATATGGGAATCATCCTTTTGATTTGGTAGGTTGGGATGGTTACAGTTACCCGTATGCGTTTTCTATTTTTAATTTTGAGCCAATCACCGGGCGCATACATATGCCGCCACCAATTCACCAACAATTTGAAGGGCGTAATTTTGTTATCTGCTCGTTTGTACCTCGTTTATATGATTATCATCCGGATGCTATTCCTGCACCTTACCATCATAGCAATATTGACGCAGACGAAGTGTTGTATTATGTTGATGGTGATTTTATGAGCCGTAATAATATTAAAGCAGGGCAATTTACGTTGCATCCGGCAGGCATTGCCCACGGGCCTCATCCCGGTGCAATAGAACGTAGCATCGGAAAAAAAGAAACAAACGAATTAGCGGTAATGATAGATCCCTTTAATCCGCTTAAAATAACCAAAGAGGCCATGAAATATGAAGTGAAAGATTATTATAAATCTTGGCACTATAAAAGTGAAATGGTATAAATTTTTTAGCCAAGTAATCATCAAAAAAAATGTTTAACTAATTAAATAGTAATTTCTAAGAATAAGTAACTATGGAAATAAAAAATCTAACTCAAGTAAAAAATTATAATTATGGTTTAGAAAAAACCTTTGAAAGCGCTAAAGATTTTTTACCCATAAACGGAACAGATTACGTTGAACTTTATGTGGGTAATGCAAAACAAGCCGCGCATTATTATAAAACAGCTTTTGGGTTTAAGGATATAGCCTATGCGGGTTTAGAGACCGGTGTGCGAGATAGAACATCTTATGTGTTGGTACAAGATAAAATTCGTTTGGTTTTAACTAGCCCGTTTAATCCTGATGATGAAATATCTCATCATGTGAGGATGCATGGAGATGGGGTAAAAGTAATTGCCTTGTGGGTTGATGATGCAACTAAATCGTTTGAAGAAACCGTTAGGCGAGGAGCTAAACCATATATGCAGCCAACAGTATTTAAAGATGAAAATGGCGTAGTTGTAAAATCTGGAATTCATACCTACGGAGAAACTATACACATGTTTGTTGAACGTAAAAATTACAAAGGTTTATTTATGCCGGGCTATCTGGCTTTAAATACCGGATATGCTCCTGGTAGTACCGGATTAAAATATATAGACCATATGGTTGGTAATGTAGAAATGGGGGAAATGAATAAGTGGGCATCGTTTTATGCAGATGTAATGGGTTTTGCAAATCTGATTACTTTTGATGATAAAGATATTTCTACCGAATACACAGCTTTGATGAGTAAGGTAATGACAAATGGAAATGGCAGAATAAAATTTCCAATTAATGAACCAGCAGTTGGTAAAAAGAAATCGCAGGTAGAAGAGTATATTGATTTTTATCGTGGTCCGGGTTGTCAACATATAGCAGTTTCAACCGATGATATAGTGTTTACCGTATCCGAAATGAAAAAAAGAGGAGTTGATTTTCTTTATGTACCCGGAACTTATTACGATACAGTAAAAGATAGAGTAGGTATTATTGAGGAAGATCTTAATGAACTTAAAAAGTGGGGTATTATGGTAGACAGGGATGATGAAGGTTATTTGTTGCAAATATTTACCAAACCCGTAGAAGACAGGCCTACGCTGTTTTTTGAAATAATTCAGCGAAAAGGTGCAAAATCATTCGGTAAAGGTAATTTTCAGGCTTTATTTGAATCTATTGAGGCTGAGCAAGCAAGAAGAGGCACGTTATAAATATTGTTTTTTATTATAAAAACATAATTAATTTTTGCAGTTTCTATTTCTGTTTTTTTCCTAATTTTGATTAGTTGAAAAAAACAATAGCCATATTATTTTTATCGGTTTATTTGATTTCACTGACTGAGTTTAATCAGTTAATGAAATTGCCGTTGCTTATTGACCACTTTTTCGAGCATAAAGAAAAAGATGATAATTTATCTCTTTGGAAATTTTTAAACATGCATTACGCCTACAATAGTGCAAAAGACTCTGATTACGCAAAAGATACAAAGCTCCCCTTTAAATCTCATAACGCTTTCTTAAGCTCAATTATTATAGCTTATATACCAAGTAATAGCTCTTCTTTAGATTCTAAATCGGTTTATCTTGAGCAAAATAATTATTCTGATTTTGTTGAAGACCTCGATGCTTCAGCATACTTTTCCTCTATCTGGCAACCGCCTAAAGCTTGCTAATTATCATTTTATTTGTTGAGTTTCATAAGTACTTATGTATTTGTGATTTTTATTAATGTATTGTTATAAAAAAATTAATAGTTAAAAATGTTACAAAAAATAATAGAATTTTCTGTCAAGAATAAACTTATAATTGGCTTATTTATAATTGCTTTGATAGGCTACGGTAGTTATGAAACTTCAAGGTTGCCAATTGACGCTGTGCCCGATATTACCAATAATCAGGTTCAGGTTATTACGGTAGCACCTTCTTTAGGAGCCACAGATATTGAGCGCTTAATTACATTTCCTATTGAGTTAGCCAACAGCAATATTTCAGGTTTGTACGAAATAAGAAGTTTTTCAAGGTTTGGATTGTCGCTTGTAACCATTGTATTTAATGATGATGTAGA
>CANFQR010000048.1 GCA_947449125.1 Bacteroidota bacterium
CATTGTTTAATTTTTTAAGGGTAAAACCAGAAATAGTTTCGGTTAAATCATCTTTTTTTTGGATCTTTTCTGCTCATCTTATTTTTTTTAGTGTAGAAGTTCTATATTATTTATTTTACGATTATTTAAATATAAATGAACCCTATTTTAATCCCGTTTTACACGGACTATTGATGATATTATACAACACTTTACTTGCAATAGGTTTTTTAAAAAGTAAAAATTATGAGATTAAAACAGAGTAGTATTATTGAACACCACGACGCTTTAGACGAAAATGGCAAACAACAATTAATTATAGTTGGTGTGGATAGTAATGAAAATGATTTATACGAAGGGGTTATTGCAGAGAGGTCTTTTGCTTGTCCACCTTTCTGCCCAATTAATAGCCCTTTGATTTAGTAGTTTTTTAATTTAATGTACCTTTATATATTTATTCAACTAATTAGTAATTTGATTGCTATAATTACGGGAATTAAACTGCTAAAATATTTTGATTTAAGTCTTAAATTAATTTTGACGCTTATCTCTCTTGGTTTTATGGTCGATATTATTGGATTAACCTATGTGTTAATTACAAAAATGCAAAATCTATTTATCTATCAATTCTACAGCATATTAGAATTAGTTTTATTATCATTCTTTTACATTACTATCATTAATAGTCTATTAATAAAGCGTCTTATCTTGTTTTTATTATTAATTTTTAGTTTGATAACATTGACCAATAGCTTTTCTAAAGATATTTATTATAATTTGTGTGCCCTCGAATATTTCTTAATTTCTTGTTATGTGTTTTGTTTTTTTATTTATTCAATGAATTATAATCCTAAAAAAATTTCAACTGAATTCCCCTTGCTTTGGATAAATTCAGGCATTTTAATTTACTATATGACTTTTATTTTAATTCATTTGTTTAGCAATTATTTAATTAAAACATCAAATTCATTTTTATTAGGATTAACTAATAATTCTAATAATATACTTACACTAGTTTTTATGACATTTATAATAATAGGTTTTTTAAAAAGTAAAAATAAAAATCATGAGATTAAAACAGAATGATTAAACTTATTTTAGTTATTTAAACCTAGTAAAAATTTCATGTTAATGTTTAAGCCGTAAACATTAACCCAGTTTTTTGATGAATGTACATCAATTGCCATACACGGGCCGGCTTGTAACATAAAAGTTGTTTTTATTTTTTTGTCAGTTTTATTTACAACACAACTTAAACCATTTCCAAAACTATACCTGTCCCATTTTAAGGGCTGTTTGGTGTAGGCGTCTAAGTTTGTTTTTATATAATAGTTTAAGAGAACACTTCTGTTTTTTATTATGTTTTTATGCACTAAAAAATGATGTTCGCTGCAAAGCAGAGGATAGGGAATGATGAATTTTATTACGTCAATTGCTTCAGGGATTTTTACATCAATACTTCTGTCAATAATTGAGTTAATAACAGAAGAAAATGGGTAATAATAGGCCACATTATTTTTTTGCTGATTAAATTTATCAGTAGTTAATACGGTATAATCACAAATTTTAGAAATAATAAAATAGTTTGGCGTTAAGGGAATTTGAGTTACTAAACTAAGCGAATAATTATCGCGCAAATTTGTATTGCCTGATACCCCAATATACACCTCTTTATTTTGACCAACGCAGGTAATACTGGTAAATAAAACACCTAAAAATAAAACAAGACTAGTTTTTATTATTTTAATAGGAAACACGTATTTAAAATACAAAAAGATTAATTATAATTAAACATGAATTCCAAAAATAGTTATCAGTAAAAAAATAAAAGATGTTTTAGTGTAATTTATAAGATTTTAATAGCAATTGATGAAACACTTTAATAAGTATATACAAATGATTTATTCTTGTACATAAACTCGTTTAACCCTTGCCGAAACATTGGTAAGCACTTCGTATGCAATTGAATTAAGTGCTGTTGCGAGCATATTTATTTGAGATGCGTTTTCAAAAATTATAACTTCATCGCCTTCATTACAAGTAATATCTGTAACGTCAATCATACACATGTCCATACAAACATTACCAATGGTTTTACAAAAACTACCATTAATATAAACACCATGCTTTCCGTTTCCTAAAAGTCTGCTAAATCCATCGGCATAACCAATGGGAATTACGGCAATTCGAGTAGCTCTGTTTAGTTTCCCGCTTCTGTTATAACCAACGGTTTGTGATTTTTCAACCTGTTTAATTTGACTTATTCGGGTAACTAATCTGCCAACATTTTCTAACGTACTTTGCTCCTGTTTATTTACACCAATGCCATACATGCCAATTCCTAACCTTACCATGTTATAATGTGCATTTTTAAATCGGCTTATTGCTCCTGAATTACAGATGTGTTTAATAACCACATAGCCCAATTCATTTTCAATTGTAGTATAAGTTTTTTCGAATATTTTAATTTGTTCGTTTGTAAAAGTATCTAATTCTGAATTGTCAGAAGCGGCTAAATGAGAAAAAATTGATTTGATTTTTATTTGAGGATATTTTTTTAATTCAACTAATAAATTACTAATATCAGACGCTTCAAAGCCTAAGCGATGCATGCCGGTATCTATTTTTAAATGTACAGGATAAGGTTCGGTAATACCAAGTGCATCAAGTTTTTTTGCAAATGCGGTTAAAATTTTAAAACTGTATAATTCAGGCTCAAGCTGGCAGGTAATAATATCTTCCAAACCGTCTTCTTCAGGACTCATCACCATAATTGGTAATGAAATTTGAGCTTGCCTAAGTTCAACACCCTCGTCGGCATACGCCACTGCTAAATAATTTACACCAATATGCTGAAGTGTTTTTGCAATTTGAATACTGCCACTGCCGTAGCCCATGGCTTTTACCATGCACATTAATTTTACATTTTGATTAATTAATGATTTGTAATAGTTAACGTTATTAATTAGTTTATTGAGATTAATTTCAAAAACCGTATCGTGACTTTTTAATTGCAATAATCTGCTTATGTTTTCAAAACCAAAGCTTCGCGCACCTTTTAAAAGTATGCTGGCTTCGTTAAACAAATAATTAATTACATTAAACTGATTTATGAAACTTTGCGTGTCTGCATAAAATAATGAATTTGCTTTAAATAAGGCTTTGTGTTGCGAAATTTCTTTACCTATGCCAATTACTACATCTATTTTATTTTGAAAAAAAAGTTCAGATAATTGTCTGTAAAGCGAGTTTGAAGAAATGCCAGACTGTTCGAGATCAGAAACAACCACAATTTTTCGTGGTCGTCTATTTTGTTGTGTTAAATAATTTAGAGCAATTTTTATAGAGTCAATATCTGAGTTATAGTAATCGTTAATAATTAACGTATTATTAATGCCTGTTTTTAATTCTAAACGTAAGGCAACTGGTTGTAAATTACTAATCCGTTTAGAAATTTCATCCGCATTAAATCCCATTTGCGATAAAACTGTAATACAAGTGGAGGTATTTAATAGGGAGGCTAAATCTGAGAAAGGGATAGTATATTCATTTAGGCCGGTTGAAGTTTTTAGCTTTAGAAAATTATTTGCATGTATAATTTTTACATCAGCATCTTCAAATGCTGATACCAAAATACATTTGTTGTATAATTCTTGTGGTAATTGCGTTTTGTGCAAACCGTTGATGATGATTTTAGAAGCGTGTGTTATTAATTTTAATTTTTCGTTTATTTTTTCTTCTTTGCTTTCAAAGCCTTCATCGTGCGCACTGCCAATAGATGTAATTATGCCAATGGTTGGTTTAATTATTTCTTCAAGCTTCTCCATTTCTTCTGGCATTGAAATGCCCGCTTCAAAAATGGCAAGGGTATGGTTGTGATTTAAATTTAAAACACTTAAGGGTACACCAATTTGAGAATTATAACTTTTTGGACTACGGCAAATAACATAATCTTTTTTTAGTAATTGATAGAGCCATTCTTTTACAACTGTTTTACCATTGCTGCCGGTAATTCCAATAACCGGAATTTGAAATTGTTGCCTGTGGAAAGCGGCTAGTTTCTGAATTGTTTGTAATGGGTTTTTAGATACAATAAACGAAATGTCTTTATTTAAAAATTCAGAATAATTAAATTCATTTTCTTGAATTAAAAATGATTTAACTCCTTTATCAATTAATTCAACAATAAAGTTATGCCCATTATTACGATTGGTTTTAAGCGCAATAAAAAGGGTGTTACTTGCTGTTTGAAGCGCTCTACTGTCGGTTAAAAATACGGTTATGTTTTTATCAGAACTTCCAAAAAATAAAGAGTTTGTAATTTCTGCTATTTGTTGCAGGCTATACATAGTTGCAGATTATTTTTTAAAATTAGTATTAAAACAGTTTCTGCATAAAGGTTCGTAACTGTCTGTTTCGCCTAGCAACACTAAACTATTTTCGCTAGTTTTTCGATGGCTTACGTATGCTAAATTGCCGCATTGCATGCAAATAGCGTGAACTTTTGTAACGTATTCGGCTGTTGCTAATAAATTCGGAATTGGTCCAAAAGGTTTTCCTGTGTAATCTAAATCAAGTCCTGCCACAATAACTCTTACGCCTCTGTCTGCTAATTGATTGCAAACATAAGGTAATTCATTATCAAAAAATTGCGCTTCGTCAATACCTACCACATCCACATCTGTGGCCAACAATAAAATGTTTTCGCTGGTTGGCACTGGTGTGCTCATAATTTCAATTCCCTGATGGCTCACCACTTTAAATTCGTCATAACGAACATCAACAGTTGGTTTAAATATCTCTACTTTTTGTTTAGCAAATTGAGCTCGTTTTAATCGCCTTATTAATTCTTCTGTTTTGCCTGAAAACATGCTTCCAACAATGACTTCAATCCAGCCACGTCTTTGTTCATTACTGTTATTTTCTAAAAACATTGTTTAAAAGCGGTTAAAAACAAAACCTAAAAGTAATGTAAGAACTTGCAAAATCAAATTATATTTAATTATATAATTATTCACAAACTATGTCGCTAGAAAAAATTTTACACAAGATACAATCTCAAATAAATGATTTGGCGCCAACACTTGAGTTGTTTATTGACGAAACTATTCAACCTTCGGTAGAAAGTTGTGAAACGCTCCAAGATCAACTAATTAAGCTCCAGGAAAACATAGCAGTGTACAAGTATAAAAAAATAAATAACGAAATATCACCAAGTTTTAATATTCATGCAAAAGTTTCTGAAACACCTGTTGTTATTGAAAAAATTCCGGAACTTCAAACAGAAAAAACACCAGAACCTATAGAGGAAAAAGTGCAAGAAAAAATAGAAATTGCAGATATTAAAACAGAAGTTTTAGAAACAGAAAATAAAACTTTTTCACCAATAAGTATTGGTATTAACGATAAGTTTAGATTTATAAATGAGTTATTTAAACAAAACGGCTCAGAATATGGGATTGCTCTGGAGCAACTAAATTCTTTAAAGAGTTGGAACGACACTGAGGTTTATTTAAACAGTTTAAAAAACTTATATAACTGGAATGAAACGAATGATGTTGTAAAGTATTTTTTTTCAATTGCGAAAAAACGTTACAATTAATGCGCCTTATAATAGTTTCTTTTTGTTTAGTTATATTATTACCTGTTAATTTATTTGGTCAAGATACTCTTTATGCAAGAGAAATAATTAACTATTTAAGTTCAAAAAAATGTTTTGGCAGAGGTTATGTAAAAAACGGGAGCCATAAGGCAGCCAATTTTATTAAAAAGGAATTAATAAAAAATAAAGCAATGCCATTTTTTTCTAATGAGTACTTTCAAGATTTTTATTTTGATGTAAATACATTCACGGGGAAATTAAGAGTAAAAATAAATGATGTTAAGTTAAAGCCAGGTATAGATTTCATTGTTGCGCCGGAGAGTTCATCTTTAAAAGGAAAATATAATTTACAAAAAAAAGATTCTGTATCCTATACTGCAGTTGGCAGTTATTTGCCTTTAACGCTTTCTCTCAAAAATAAATTAACGTATAGTGTTGCAACAAAAACAGTTTTAGGATGCAGAGTAGAAATTTTAAACAATAAAAATAGCAGCGAGCCTAAAACTATTGAGGTAAACATAAAAAGTACCTATAAAAAAAATTATCTACAAAAAAACATTTGTGCCTTTATACCAGGCAGTTTAACTAACGATAGTTTAATTGTGTTTTCTGCTCATTACGATCATTTGGGTGGAATGGGAAAAACTACATTTTTTCCGGGGGCTAATGATAATGCAAGCGGCGTTAGTGTATTGCTAAATTTAATAAGCCATTATCAAAAAAATCCACCAAAATATAAAACCGTTTTTATTTTTTTTGCCGGTGAAGAGGCAGGTTTGTTAGGATCAAAATATTTTGTAGAAAGTAAAATTATGGATTTAAGCAAAATTAAATTTTTAGTTAACCTTGATTTGCTTGGTACCGGAGACGATGGTATTATGGTAGTTAATGGCTACACCTACGCCAAACAATTTGAATTATTAAATAATATAAATAACGAGCAATTATTTGTAAAAGAAATTAAGAAAAGAGGTAAGGCCTCAAACAGCGATCATTATTGGTTTACAGAAGCAGGCGTACCATGTTTTTTTATTTATACGTTGGGAGGCGTTAAGGCTTATCATGATGTTTTTGATGTTTCTGAAACATTACCCTTAACAGATTATGTAGATGTTTTTAAATTAATAACCTCTTTTATCAATCAATTATAAAATTTAAAATTACTTAGTATGGAACAATTAATGCAAACAATACTTTCAGATAAATTATATGTTACATTGGCAATTATACTTATTGTATTTATAGTTTTATTTATTATAAAAAAATTGTTTAAGTGGGTAGTAATTTCACTTTTGATTTTTATTGCATTTCTTATTTATGCTCATTATAAAGGCGAAAGTATTAAAGATGTTTTGAAAAAAACAAAACAGCAAGGCGAGTTCATTTTAAACAAAGGGAAAAATGAATTAAAAAAAACAGTTAGTGAATAACTGCAGTAATTATTTTCTATAGAAATTCATGGCATCAATTTCTTCCCATACTTTTGGATGTAAAAAAAAACGGACGTCTTTTTTTTCTTTAATGGCATGTCTGATAAATGTAGATGATATGTCCATGATAGGCGCCTCAGTAAAATGAATATGCGGGTGATTATCAAATACAGTTTCTTTGCTATGGGGTCTTGGGTAAATATAAATATGATACGATTTTAAGATCTCTTCGTAATTTTTCCATTTATTAAATGTCATTAGGTTGTCTTGCCCCATAATTAAACTAAAAGTATGTTCAGGATATTTTTCTTTTAATTTAACAAGTGTGTTTATGGTGTAAGATGGTTGTGGCAAATTAAATTCGAAGTTACTAGCTTTAATTGTTGGGCAGAAGTCTAAAGCTAAATTTACCAGATGTAAGCGATCATTTTGATTTAACAATTGACTTTTATTTTTTAATGGGTTATGCGGACTAACCATTAACCAAACCTGATTCATCTCTGTTGAGTTCACCATGTAATTGGCAATTGCCAAGTGACCTATGTGAACTGGATTAAATGAACCAAAAAATAAACCAATGTGCATAAAGTAAAATTAAGGCTTATTTTTTAATTTGTAAATCAATTTAAGTAACAAGGTAAAATAGGTATCAGATTATTTACAGAGAATTTTTATGACTATTTTTTCCTTAATAAATCAGTAAATTTAAACTATGAATTCTTTAAATAATATTGACAGTTATTGTTTAAAACCCTCTGCAAGCAACACTCAGCAATACTATTTATATCAATTAGCCGCTTATCCAACCTACAAATTAAATTCTTTTGTGTTGTTACCATATCATAATCCTCAAAAAGAACAAACACGACAATTATTTTTTGATATAATACATCAGAATAAAATTGAAATTGATCCTAAGGCAAATGGGTTAAGAAATAAAATTTTATTAAAAGCTAAAACGCCTAAAGAAACGTATTTGAAGAATTTAGTTGATTTAAAACAACATATCCAAAATGGTAACATTTACGAAATAAATTATTGTATTGAATTTTATGCTGATGATGTTGAAATAGATCCTATTGAAACCTTTATACATTTAAATGCAATAAGCAAAGCACCTTATGCCAGCTTGGTTAAACTAAAAGACGATTTTATTATAAGTGCTAGCCCTGAATTATTCTTAAAAAAAGAAGGTGATATTCTATTTACAAAACCTATAAAAGGAACTTCAAAACGAGGA